>NZ_JAXCMJ010000007.1:0-138105 GCF_038084995.1 Sphingomonas sp. 2378 | reverse complement strand
CATCGTCGTGCCGTCATAGACCTTGCTGACCGTACCGCTCAGGTCGCCCGTCAACTGCCTCTTGGAGATGGTACCCGTGGCATCGACCTTGCTGATCGTGTAGTTGCCGCCGCCGTTACCGTCGGCGACCGTCCAGCTGTCGGCACTCAGGGCCTGGCTACCCGCATTCTTGCTGGCAAAGACCTGCGTCGCCTCTGCGGTGTCGCCGCCGACCAGCCCGGTGATCCCGACCACGCCGGTCGAGCTGCGCGTTCCGTCATAGATCTTGCTATCGGCGCTCGCCGTCAGCGTCAGTACCGCCTTGGCGATGTTCGCCGTGCCGTTGGCGACCGAACCGAGCGTATAGTTGCCCGCATCCGCGCCCGTCAGCGTCATGCCGCTCACCGTCACCGCCTTGCCGTTACCGGCATGGCGATCGACAAAGGCGAACACGCCGGTACCGTCCGCATCGACAGTGTCGCCGCTCACGACGCCCGACAGGCCGGTCACGACGCCTGTGGCGGCGACGGTTCCGTCATACACCTTGTCCGAGACGCGAGAGCCGACCTGCACTTCCTTGCGCAGGATGGTGCCGAACGCCGTGTTGCCGATGGTCACGACATAATTGTTGCCGCCATTGCCGTCGGCCACCGCCCAGCCGCCATCGACCGAAATCGTGCGATCGCCCGCGTTCCGATCGTCGAAGGACTGCGTCGCGTTGACCACATCACCCGCGACAAGGCCCACCGCCTGCACACGACCCGCCGAGGCGGTCAGGCGGTCATAGACCTTCGTGTCCGCCACGGCGTTGAGGGTCAGCGCCTTTGCGGTGATCGTGCCGGTCCCGGTACCGAGGGTGCTGAGCACATAATTGGCGGCATCGGGACCCCCGAGCGCTGCGCCATTCACATTGACCGCCTTACCGCTCCCGGCATTGCGGTCCGCGAACGTCAATACGCCACCCGACAGGCTGACACTATCGTTCGTCACGACATTGTTCAGCGAGCCGAACGTGCCGGTCGCCGACGTCGTGCCGTCATACTCCTTGGTGTCCACGCTCACCGTTGTGGTGAGAACGCGACGGGTGATCGTACCGGCGGCATTCGCCAGCGCGACGACGTAATTGTTGCCGCCATTGCCGTCACTGACCGCATAGCCGCCATCGACGCTGATCGTCCGGGCACCGGCATTCTTGCTGTCGAACGACTGAGTGGCGACGACGCTATCGCCGGTTGCCAGACCGGTCGCCCGGACGATGCCCGACGAAGCTCTTAAACCGTCATATTCGCGGCTCTCCGCCGAGGCGCTCAGGACCAGCGAGGCGCGGGTGATGTCGGCCACACTGTCGGCAAGCGCGGCGAGCGTATAATTGCCCGCATCCGCGCCCGTCAGCCCGGCGTTCGACACCGTTACGACCTTGGCCGCGCCCGCATTGCGATCCGCAAAGGCGAGAGTGGCGGTCGCCGCCACGCTGTCGCCCACGATCAGATTATTCAGCCTGCCGAACGTGCCGGTGGCCGCCACCGTGCCGTCATAGACCTTGTTGTTCGCCGTGACGCTCGTGGTCAGTTGACGCTTGGCGATATTGCCGACGCCGTCCCGCAGTTGGACGACATAGTTCGCCCCCAGGTTGCCGTCGTCGAGAGTGTAGCCGGTGACCTTCAACGCCCGGTCACCCGCATTGCGGGTATCGAACGCCTGGACCAGACCGCTCAGCGTGTCGCCCGTCACCAGGCCGCTCGACGTGACAAGACCCGAAGACGCCTCAGTGCCGTCATAGGTCTTGGCATCGCCTGCGGCGGTCAGCACCAGCGTTGCACGCGCGATATCGGCAAGCCCGCCGACACTGGTCGAGGGCAGCACGTAATTGCCGACGGCATTGTTCTGGAGACCATAGCCCGACAGCGTCACGCTCTTGCCGGTGCCCGCGTTGCGATCCACCAGCGTGCCCGTCACGCTTGAGGCATCCAGGCTGACCCCGTCCTGCCCCATCAGGAACTGCGTCGTCGTGTCCCCGCTCGCTGCCAGGAAGACCAGCGAGCCGAGTTCGTTCGTTCCCAGCACGGTGCCGCCGTCATAGGTCTTCGCACCCCGGCCCGATACATCAATCGTGACTGTCCGGGCCAGAATCGTGCCGGTGTTCGCCGACGCCGCACCGGCGCGCAGGGCATAATTGTCCGCATCCGCGCCGCCCAGGCTCATGCCCGAGATCGTCACGGTCTTGTTGCTACCGGCATTCTTATCCGAATAGGTCGCGCCCGTGCTCGACACCGCGACATCGTCACCACGGACGACGCCGTCTAGCGACGCCCCCGCCAGGACGGCGGTGTCCGTGCCGTCATACACCTTGCTGAAAGTGCCGCTGATCTGACCCGTCAGGACCTTTTTGGCGATCGTGCCGACGGCATCGACCTTGGTGACGGCGTAGTTGCCGCCGTCATTGCCGTCCCTGATCGTCCAGCTGTCCGCGCTGAGGGCGTGGTCGCCCGCGTTCTTGCTGGCAAAGGCCTGCGTCGCTTCCGCAGTGTCACCGGTGACCAGCCCGCTGATCCCGACCACCCCCGCCGAGTTGCGCAACCCGTCATAGGTCTTGCTATCGGCGCTTGCCGTCAACGTCAGCGCCGCCTTGGCGATGTCAGCGGAACCCTGGACCGAATTGTTGCTGAGGACGTAGTTGCCCGCCGCGTCATTGGTCAGGGTATAGCCCGACAGGGTGACGATCTTGCCGTTGCCAGCGTTGCGGTTTGCCAACAGGCCCGTCACGGTCGACGTATCGACCCGAACATTCTCCCCGGCGAGAAGGGCCTGGGTCGTGGCATCGCCATCCGCCAGGACGAACCCGAGCGAGCCCAACTGCGCGGCCGTGATGGTATCCAGGCCATCATAGGTCTTGGCGGCACTGCCGCTCGTGGTCACCGCGACCTGTCGCGCCAGGATGGTGCCGATATCGGCGGACGCCGTCGTCGACTGAAGAGCGTAATTGGCGGCATCGTCGCCGCCCAGCGTCATGCCCGATACGGTGACCGTCTTGTTGGTGCCACGGTTCTTGTCGGCATAGCGCGCACTGGTCGCCGATACGGAAACCAGGTCGCCCGCGATGACACCGTCGAGATTGGTGCCGGTCAGCGTGGCCGTATCGGTTCCGTCATAGACCTTGCTGAGCACACCGGTCAGTCCGCCGGTGATGGACTTTTGCGAGATCGAACCGACCGCGTCGGTCTTCGCGATGAGGTAATTCCCTCCACCGTTGCCGTCGCTGATCGTCCAGACATCGGCACTCAGGGTTTGCGCACCGGCATTCTTGGTCGCGAATGCCTGCGTCGCGGTGGCGGTATCGCTTCCCATCAGGCCCGTCACGGTCACGGTCCCATTCGACCGACGCGTGCCGTCATAGACCTTGGTGTCGCCGCTCGCCGTCAGGGTGAGCGTGGCCTTGGTGATGTTGGCCGAACCGTTGGCCGTCGCCCCAAGCTGGTAGTTGTCGGCATCCACGCCCGAAAGGGTGAGCCCGCCGACCGTCACCGCCTTGCCGGTGCCCGCGTCCCGGTTGAGGAACGCCAGCACGCCGCTGGACAGATCGACCGACACCGTGTCGCCGTCCACGACCCCGCTCAGCCCATTGATGGTACCGGTCGCGGTGGTCGTGCCGTCATAGACCTTGTCGTTGGCGGTCACGTCGGCGCTCAGCACCTTCTTCGTGATCGCACCCGCGACCGCCTGGCCGAGCGAGACGACGTAGTTGTTGCCGCCGTTGCCGTCGCCGACCGCATAGGTCGCCACTTGCAGCGCACGAGCCCCGGCGTTCTTGGCATCGAACGTCTGCGTCGCGATCAGGGCGTCGCCGCTCACCAGACCCACCGCCTGAACGATACCCGCCGAACGGTCGGTGCCGTCATAGACCTTGGTGTCGGCGACCGCGTTGAGCGTCAGCGCCTTCGCCGTGATCGCACCGGTACCGGTGCCGAGGCTGTTGAGGACATAGTTGGCCGCATCCGTACCACTCAGCACCGCGCCAGTGATATTGACCGCCTTGCCGGTGCCGGCGTTACGGTCGGCAAAGGTCAGGGTACCCCCGGTCAGGTCGACCCGATCGCCCGAGACGACATTGCTCAGGTCGCCGAACGTACCCGTCGCCGCCGTCGTGCCGTCATATTCCTTCGTGTCGACCGCGACGGTGGTGGTGAGCACGCGCTTCGTGATCGCACCCGCCGCAGTCTGGAGGGTGACGGCATAGTTGCCGCCACCGTTGCCGTCGTCGACGACATAGCCGGCATTGACGCGCAGCGTGCGCGCACCGGCATTCTTACTGTCGAACGACTGGCTGGCGCTGGCACTGTCGCTGCCGATCAGCCCGATTGCGGTGACCGAGCCGATCGACGTAGTGAAGCCGTCATACTCGCGACTGTCGTTCGACGCCCGCAGGATCAGCGACGCCTTGGTGATGTCGGCCGTCCCGTCAGCGATCGTCGCCAGCGTGTAGTTGCGCAAGTCCGCACCGGTCAGGCTCGCGTTCGATGCCTTCACGGCCTTTCCGGTGCCCGCATTCCGCGTGTCGAAGTCGAGCGTCGCGCTCACGCCCAGCGAATCGCCGGTTACCACATTGGTGAGTGCGGCAAAGGTGCCGGTCGCCGTGGTGGTCCCGTCATAGACCTTGTTGTTGGCGGTCATCGTCGTCGTGACGATCCGCTTGGCAATGGTGCCGACGCCGTCGACCCGGGTCACGGCATAATTGCCACCGTCATTGCCGTCATCGAGCGTGAAGGTGTCGACGACCGTCGCACGCGAACCGGCGTCCTTGTTGGCGAAGCGCTGGACCGCAGTCACGCTGTCGCCGGTGATCAGGCCGGCGATGCCGACGCTGCCGCCCGACGTGGTCGTGCCGTCATAGGTCTTGCTGTCGTTCGCCGCCGTCAGCGTCAGCGCCGCGCGGGAGACATCGGCCAGGCCCGCCACCGTGTTCGACGCGAGGACGTAGTTGCCCGCGCCATTGTTCGACAGCGTATACCCGGTCAACGTGACGCCCTTGGCCGTCCCCGCGTTCCGATCCGCCAGCGTGCCCGTGACGCCCGAGGTGAGGAGCGATACGCCATCGGCCAGCAACATGTCATGGGTGACGGAATCGCCGTCCGCCGCCGTGAAGGTCAGCGTTCCCAGCTGGCTGGCGCCGAGGGTGGTCGTGCGATCATAGATCTTGGCGCCGCGCCCCGAGACGCCGACCGTGACCGTGCGCGCGATGATCGCGCCGATATCGGCCGAGGTCGAATTCGAAAGAAGGCTGTAATTGTCGGCGTCGGTCCCGGTCAGGCTCATGCCCGACAGGGTCACCGTCTTGTTCGTGCCGGCATTCTTGTCGGCATAGGTCGCGCTGGTGCTCAACAGCGTGACGAGATCGCCACGGACGACGCCGGTCAGGTTCGATCCGCTGACCGTCGCGGTGTCGGTACCGTCGTAGATCTTGCTGACCGTACCGGTCAGTTCGCCCGTCAGGTCCTTGCGCGAGATGGTGCCGCTGGCGTCGACCAGCGTGACCAGATAGTTGCCGCCGCCGTTGCCGTCGTCGATCGCGTAGTTCGCGACCTTCAGCGCCCGGCTGCCTGCGTCCTTGCTGGCGAACGCCTGCGTGGCCGAGGTCAGGGTATCGGTCGACACCAGGCCCGTCGCCGTGACCGTGCCGCCCGACGTGGTCGTCCCGTCATAGATCTTGCTGTCGGCAGCCGCCGTCAGCGACAGCGCCGCCTTGGTGATGTTGGCGACGCCGTTCGACACCGTTCCCAGCGTGTAGTTGAGCGAGTCGATGCCCGACAGCGCCCAGCCGCTGGCCGTCACCGCCTTGCCCACGCCCGCGTTCTTGTCGAGGAAGGCGAGCGTGCCGCCGCTTCCCTCGACGATGTCGCCGTCGACGACATCGTGCAGCGTGATCGAACCGGTAGCGGCGGTCCTGCCGTCATAGACCTTGTTGTTCGCGTTGGCCGTCGCGGTAATGGCACGTTGCGTGATCGACCCGTCGACGGAGTCGCCGAAGGTGACGGTATAGTTGCCGCCGCCGAAGGTGTCGAAAATATTATACCCCGACACGCTCAGCTTGCGCGCGCCCGCATCGCGGGTGTCGAAAATCTGGGTGGCCACGAAGGTATCGCCCGCGACGAGACCATTCGCCAGCACCGTCTTCGACGAACTGTTGGTCCCGTCATAGACCTTCGTGTCCGTGACCGGGGTCAGCGTCAAATCCTTGCGGATGATCGTTCCGATATTGCCCGATACCGTCGTCGCCAGCGTGTAGTTGCTTGCGTCCGCCCCGGTCAGCGAGACGCCGGAAACCTTGATCGCCTTGTTGTTACCGACGTTCTTGTTGTTGAAGGCCGCGGTCGCCGCCACCAGGGTCGCAGCATCGCTACCCACCACGCCCGACAGCGCATAGTTGGCGGACGTCAGCGCGGCCGTCGTCGTGCCGTCATAGACCTTGCTGACGCTGCCGGTCAGCGAGAGCGACAGGGCCTTCGCCGTGATCGCGCCCGTGCCCGTAAGCGTCGTCGCCGCCAGCGCGTAGTTCGTCGCGTCGTTACCCGTCAGGCTGAGGCCCCTGACCGTCACCGCCTTGCCGGTGCCGGCATTCTTGTCGACATAGGCCGCAGTCGCGCCGCTGCCCAGGGTCACATTGTCGCTGCCGATCTTGCCGGACAGCGAGATGTCGGTCGTCCCCAGGGTCGCCGTCGCGTTTCCGTCATAGGTCTTGGTCAGGTTGACCAGGCTGGCGGTCAGCGTCTTGGCCGTGATCGTGCCGATGTTGCCCGACACGCTGGAGCCGATCGAATAGTTGGCTGCGTCTGCACCGCTCAGGGACAGACCTGTCGCGGTGACGATCTTGCCGACAGCGGCGTTCTTGTCATTGTACGATGCCGATCCCGTGCCCAAGGTCACGGCATCGCTGCCGATGATCCCCGAAAGGCTGTAGTTCGCGGCCGAAAGGCTCGCCGTCGCCGACCCGTCATAGACCTTGGACACCGTGCCGGTCAGGCCCAGCGTCAGCGCCTTGGCGGTGATCACGCCGCTATTGACGATCAGCGAGTTCGCCACGGTGTAATTGCCGGCACTTGAGCCCGAAAGCGTGATGCCGCTGATCGTCACCCTTTTGCCAGTGCCGACCGTCTTGTCGTCGTAGACCGCAAGGGCGCTCGATCCGGGGCTGACGGTATCGCCGCTAACCACGCCGGTCAGGGATATGGAGGAGACGCCAAAAAGGGCCAGAGTCGACCCGTCGTAGGTCTTGCTGAAGCTACCGGTGAAACCCGCCGTCAGCGTCTTGGCAGTGATCACGCCGTTCAGCGCCGACGTGGTGGACGCGACGGAGTAATTGCCCGCATCCGTGCCGCTGAGCGACAGGCCGGTGACGTTCACCGTCTTGCCGAACCCGGCATTCTTGTCGGCATAGGTCGCCGTGCCGCGGTTGAGCGTCACGGCGTCGCTGCCGATGACGCCGTTCACCTGGAAATTGGCTGCCGTCGTGGTCGCGGTAGCGCCGCCGTCATAGATTTTGCTGACGGTCCCACCGAAATTGACGTTCAGGGCCTTCTGCGTGATCGTCCCGATCGTGGCCGTGGCGCTCGTATTGGCGAGCTGATACCCGTAGATGCGGACGCCATTGTTGCGCGTGACGAGCGACAGATCGTCCGCGGTGATCGTCTTGCCGGTGCCCGCATTCTTGGTGTCGAAGCGCGCGATCGAGAAGGCGGTCGCGGTGTCGCCGTTCAGCAAGCCCGAGAACGAATAATTGGCCTGCCCGAGATTGGCGGTGTCGGTCGCATCATATTCCCGGCTGTAGGTACCGGTCAGCGTCACCGTCACCAGCGGCGCCATGGCATAGAGCAGACCGTTGCCCGAACCGGCCGGTCGGCTCAGCGTGTAGCCCGCGCTATACTGGATGAACGAATAAGGCAGGCTCCCCGTCGTGTCGTTGCTCGGATCCTGCGACCAGACGAGCCAGCGACCCTGCGGGGTCGAAAGCGCGTCGGACGTCGAATTGTTGATGAAGCGGGTGCCCGTTACGAGTTGGAGCGGCGCAACCGAGTCGACGCCGGACGCCGCGACCTTGGCGCCCGAGGCCAGCGTCAGATCGGCGAGCGAACGCAGGACGCCCGTCGCCATGCTGTTATCCCCGCTCACCGACATCGCCGTGCCGCTGGTCACGATCATATTGCCGGTGGCCTTCAGATTACCGACTTCGGCAATCTGGTTCCCTAGCCGCGTGAGAAGCACGTTACCGGCCGTACCGGTCAGCTTGTTCGTGATGAGGTCGACCGTCTGGGTGATCGACGCGTTGCTGGTGGAGGTCGCGCTGACGAGCGAGATACCCTGGATCGTCAGCGGCCCCGCACCGCCATCGCCGAACGCGACATTCTGCGCCGCGCCGAACGCCACCGTGCGGGCGATATTGTTGTATCCGCTGACGGAGTTGAAGTTCAGCGACGTGGTGTTCTCATCGCCGAACTGGAGCGTCGCATATTTGCTCGCACCATTCCCGCCATAACGCAGATCATTGGCGGTGATGATCGAGGCGAGCACATTGCCGTCGATGGTCAGCGCCCCGTTATCGAGCGCCGCGAACAGGAGCTTTCCGGTCGTCTTGGGCAACAGCGCGCCGCCGGTGCCGTTCAACATCATCTTCGACGACTTGAGCGTGATCTGCCCGGTCATCGAGTCACCGCCGATGACGGCGGCCCCGCTATTGCCCTGGAAGATCCCGTACCCGGCCCCGTTCGCGGCGCCGATCACCTTGATGGCGCCGCTGCCCTGCATCGAGATCGGCACGGACGTGCCGGTACCGTTCAGATACACGCCATGCGTGGTCGAAGCGCTGCCCGCAGCAGTGCCGTTGACGGTAATGGTCCCGGTCGTCACTGCCTTGATGGCACCGCCATCGATGCTGACGCCGTAGCCGGATGCGCCCGTACCGCTGACGCCAAGCACCCCAATATCATTCGTATTCCCAGCGAGGTCGCTGATTTCAGCACCGCCCGAAATGGTCACGCCGCTGCTGCCGGTCACGGACGCGCCCAGCGCGCTTCCGGATATGGAGACACTGCCCTTGGTCGTCTTCAGGGCTGCACCGCTGCCCAGAAGAACGCCGCTGCCGCTCGATCGCGCTGCGCCATAGAGTGTCAGATCGCCATTGACCGTCCTGAACGTGCCACCCAGGTTCTTGATGCCGCCGGTCGTGCCAGCCGCATAGATCGAGAGCGTACCTGACCCCGTCGTCTCGATCGTCTGGCCCGCGCCGAGGCTGAGGGCATCGCCGGTCGCGTAGGCCCGAATTACGATGTTGCCGCCGCCCGCGTTCAACGGGCTACCGACGAGTTGCACGCCCGTTCCGGTAGCGCTGAGCGCACTGACGAAATCGGTGTAGTTCGCGGTCGGGACGCCCGTGCCCGCGAGCGCGGCGGAGCCGCCGCGAATAGTGATCGCCCCCCCGGCCGTCGTCACCGCGTTGGAGATGGTGACCGTCCCCGTGGCGGCATCGGCGCTGCGGCTGTTGAAGATCGTCTCCAGCGCCGCACCGTTGCTGGTGATCGTGCCGCCGGTGGTGATGCTGCCCGTCGACTTGATCGTCAGCTTGGAGGCTGCCGTCCCCAGGTTCGTCTTCGTGATTTGCGCGGTCGTGAGATCCGCCCCGGCCGTCAGGTCGATATTGCCGGCACCGTCCGCCTTGATTGCGCCGGTCGTCAGGGTGCTGCCTGCCGTGACCTTGATCGCACCCCAGCCGGTTTCCCAGATATCCCCGGTCGAAATGCTCCCGGTCGCGCTGACGGTCATAGCGTTGCTGGCGGTGAGCGCCGCGCTCTGCACGGCCCCGCTGCCGGCCGTCACGTCCAGCGTCCCGTTCGCGCGGACCCGGTCATCGGTCAGGGTCACAGAGCCGGCATCCGCCTTGATCGTGATCCCGCCGGCGGCATTCTGGGCGATGCCCCCCCAGCGCAGATCACCCGCCGTTGTCGTGAGCGACGTTGCGCCAGCGCCCGTCTGGGTCGTGTCCGCTCGCAGATAGACGCTCTTGTCGCCCGTCACGGTGATGCCACCGCCCGACGTGATCGTCGTGGCGGTTCCATAGCCATCGATGAAGTTGGTGGCTGTCGCCGCCGACGTTCCGGAGAAGGTCAGGCCACCGGTGCCCGCCTCGATCTTCACGGTCGACGGGCTTGACGAATTGCCGAATTCGATCGCAGCGGCGGTATAGCTGGACCCGCCGGACAGCGCACCGCCTTCGCCGTTGATGGTCATCAGACCATTGGTCGTCTTCAGGTTGAACGCGCCGCTGCCGTCCGCCAATATGCCCTGGAGGCTGGACGACGCACTGGTGCTCTTGCCGTCGAGCTTCAGCGTGCCCGTCGCGGTCAGGCTGGTCGCGCTGGAGCTGTTGCGCCAGATTCCGACGCCGGTCGTCGACGTGCCGTTGACCAACAGGTTGCCGCCGGTCGACACCGTCGCGCCCGCAATGGCGGTACCATAGCTGCTGACCGCCGTGCCGGACAGCGTCACGCCGCCGGCGCCGGTGAGCGTCAGGCCCGTGCTCAGGCTGAGGCCGCTCCCCGACCCCTTGGCCTCACCGGTCAAGCTGATCGTCCCCGACCCGCTGGTCTGCACGGACGACGTGATCACATCCAGGCCCGTCGACGTTCCGCCGGAAACGGACTCGACGGTGATGTTGCCACCGGACGCATTGAGCTGGCGGTTCAGCGTGAAGCCTGCCGCATTCGTGCTGGTCCCACGGATGGTGATGTCACCGCCCAGCGTCGACAGATTATTGGCGAGCGTGACGCCACTGCCATTGACGCTGACGGCGTTCCCGACGCCATCGATCCCGCCGACCAGGCTGACCGAGCCGCCGTTGGTCGTGATCGTACCATTGGCCGTGATCGCGCCATTGGCCGCCCCCGCGCTGCGGCTGTTGAGCGTGACATTCATCTTGCCGGTCGTCGCCGT
Source organism: Sphingomonas sp. 2378 (assembly GCF_038084995.1). Taxonomy (NCBI): domain Bacteria; kingdom Pseudomonadati; phylum Pseudomonadota; class Alphaproteobacteria; order Sphingomonadales; family Sphingomonadaceae; genus Sphingomonas; species Sphingomonas sp. 2378. The sequence continues at coordinate 127,152 of NZ_JAXCMJ010000007.1, read as the reverse complement.
GAGCGACGCCCCGCTATTCACCGTCACATTGCCAGCCGACTTCAGCGTCAGCGACGCCGTGCCGCTGCCCGTCTTCGCGATCTTACCGGCCATCGTGAGATCCGCGACGGTGCCGACGCTCATCACGCCCGCCCCGGTCTGCGTAAGCCAGGTCGCCAGCGAAGCGGTCGACAGGGATTGCGCCGTGGCGGTCAGATTGCCATCCGTCGAGATGGTTCCGCTGGTCCATGCGCCGGCGACCGTGACCGTCGACGCACCACTGCCGGCAATCGTGATAGGCAGACTCGTGGTATCGGCGACCGGGGCGGTCAGGCTGAATGTTCCGCCGCCAGTAACCGAGACAGATCCTCCGATGTCGAAAATTCCTGTTGAATTTATGACGGTATTACCGCTTGAACTTACGACGAGGTAACCTGTGACTGTGGGAAAGTTATCTGTCGATTGAACGCCATTGTACGTATCATCAATGGTTTTTGTACCGGTAGCGCCGATCCCGCGCATCGATGTCGAAGCTACGCCGCCATTGGAGTACGCGCTTACCGTCGCCCCCCCGCTTCCGGCGGAAATGTTGACCTTAGGCGCGGTAGTATCATAGTATATATTACGATCATGTCTGGCGCGACCATCAGTCCAAGCGACTTCTGTTCCGGATCCAGCCTTACCAAGGCCCATGGCCTCTCCACCCGAATATGCTTCGAGCTTGACGGACTTGGAGGATCCAGATGTCAGATTCAGATCACCTGCGGCTTGATATAGGATACCCCTAGAGCCGCCATTGGATTTGCCGGTGACCGAAACCGATCCGCCACCGGACTTTATCTCAAGCGGGTTTTTATTATAGCTATAGTATGTTTCTTCTGTGGAACCGAACTCGTTAGCATAGGCCCTGGTCCTTGAACCATCAAGTATTGGCGCACCGGTACCGGCAAATAAACCATTGGAAGAGGACGATATGCCAGAAATGTTTACATCGCCCGAGGAAGAGTAAGTTCCATATGGGATGAGTATGGCGACACCACTGTTGGAATTTGCCTGAATCGAAAGGCCGCCGGTCCCGCCAAGGACGTTTTCGTTGACGCCAAAGTCAATTCCGCTTCCTGAACCCGTCGCCGTACCGATCAGCGTCGTGCTGCCGCCGACGGTCGTCGAAATGATATTATTATCGATAACGTTGATGCCGCGCGCCGATCCCGTGGAACTGCCGTCGAGCTTCAGGTTACCCGAGCCGCCGAACACAAACGCCCGAACATCGATGCCGGCGTTTGTCCCCGCCGTCTTGCCGAAGATCGTGACATTGCCGCTGGTCGTGGAGATGTCGCCGAGGATCGAAACACCGGTATTGGTGCCGATCGCATAGTCATTGTCAGCGGAACCGCCCGAAATCAGCAGGTCACCACCCTTGGTCGTGACCGCACCGCTCAGCGTGACGCCGCCGATGGCGGCGTCGGTCGCGCGCGACTTCAGGGTGACGTTCAGCGCACCGCCACTCGTCGTAACCGCCCCGCCGAACGAGATGCCCGCGTTGGACGTGGCCTTCAGGGTGGACGCGCCCGTCCCAGCGGCCGTCTTCGTAACGCTCGCGACCGTCAGATCGGCCGCCGAAGACAGGGTGATGTCCCCGCTGCTGGTGGTCGTGATCGCGTCGGTGGACAGCGCCCCCTTCGACGTGACGGTGATGGCGCCGCCGTTCGGCCCGGTGACGTCGATCGTCCCGGTGCCGACATTCAGGTCTCCGTCGATCGTCACCGTCGTCGCGGCCGCCACCGCTCCGGTCGAGATATCATAGGTGGTGCCCGACCGCTTGCTCGACACGTCGATCGCGCCGGTCTTCGCCGTCAGCGCGGCGGCGGTCACCCCATTGGGCGCCTTGAGCGTCAACGATCCCTCTGCGGTGATCGCGCCGGTCGCCGTCAGGCTGCCGGCCGCATCGACCGTCAGGTCAGACGCACCAGCAGTCGTCGTCGTCCCGCGCAGGAAGATGGCGCCGTCGGACTGGATCTTCGACGCAGTCCCGGCGGTCTGAGTGATCGACCCCCGGTGCTCGATCGATGCCGAGGTCGTGAAGTTGATCGCGCCCGCCGACGTGATCGAGCTGCTGCCACTGTTCGAGCTGTTGGTGCGATATCCCCAGCCGCCCCAGCCGCTTCCGGTCGTATTGACGGTGAGGCCGCCGGTGCCCGCGTTGATCGTCAGGTTGCCCGTGACGCTGGGCGTGCCGGAGGTGCCGACGATGAAGCCCTGATAATCGCTTTGCGCGGTGATCTTCATCAGCGGCGAGATCGACGTATCCGACGAAACCGAGTTGAGACCGACCGCGCCGCTGCCCGCAAACCAGATACCGGTGTTGGACGACGTCGCCGCCGCCGCCGACAACGTCCCCGTGACCTTGCCGGTCAGCGACAACCCGCTCTTGCCGGTGATGCTGGTCGGATTGGCGGAGTTACGAAGGATGCCGCCGCCCGTGGTGGACGTGCCGCTGAATTCGACCAGGCCATTGGAACTATACGTCCCGCCATAGAGACCGATGCCCCAGCCGCTCGTCGACGTGCCGGTGAAGCTCAGCTTGCCCGCGCCCGCGGTGATCGTCGTGTCGAGCGGAAAATCGATGCCGGTGCCGCTGGTCGACACACCCGTGAAGGTGATCGTGCCGCTGTTGATCGTCTTGATCGACGTGGACGTCAGGTTCATGCCCGTGCCGCTGTTCGACACGCCATCCAGGGTGATGTTGCCACCGCCGGCGTCGATCGTCGTTGTCAGGTGGATGCCCGTCGTGGTCCCGCCCGAACCGTAGACGGTCACATTGCCGCCGGAGGTCGAGATGGCGCCGCTGAGCGCAACCCCCTTGGACGGATCGGTCGCGTATTTGTCCGTACCAGTGCCGGTGCTGCCCTGAACGGTCAGCGATCCGCCGGCGGTCGTCACGGTGCCGCTGACATTGACGAAGCCCGTGCTGGCGCCCTTGTACCGGCTGTTCAACAGCACGTTCAGCGCCCCGCCGGTGCTGGCGATCGCACCCGGCGCCGAAATGCTGCCTTCCGACTTGACCGTCAGCGTCGATGCGCCCGTGCCGGTCTTCGAGATCGCCGCCAGGGTGATGTCGTTCACCGCGGTCAGGTCGATCGCGCCGGTACCGGATGCCGTGGTGATCGCCTGCGTCGACAGCGTCTGGTCCGAGGTCATCGAAATGGCCCCGCCGCTCGGGCCGGTGACGTCGACGGTCCCGGTCGTCACATTCTTCTTGCCGGTGACGGTCAGCGTCGTCGCGGCCTTCAGGGCGCCTGTGCTGATGTCATAGGCGCCGGTGGTCGGCGTGCTCGTGATCTTCAGAGCGCCTGTCTTCGCCGTGAAAGCGGCGTTGCCAGCATTCACGCCCAAGGGGCCGGCAACGGTCAGCGAGCCTTGGGCGGTCACGTTGGCTTCGGCACGCACGAGGCCCTTGGCGTCGATCGTGAGGTCGGATGCCCCCGACGTCGTGACCACGTCACGCAGGAAGATCGCGCCGGCGGACTTGATGGAAGAGGCCAACCCTGCCGTCTGCGTCAGCGTCCCGCCGATATCGATCGATGCGGAGGTATCGAAGGTGATCGCGCCGGCGGAGGTGATGGACGTGCTGCCGCTGTCGGCCACAGGGGCGCGGAAGCCCCATCCGCCCTGGCCCTGTCCGGTGGTCGTGACCGTCAGGCCGCCCTTGCCCGCGTCGATCGTCAGCGCAGCGACACCGTTGCCGTCGCCCACCACGAAGCCCGAATAATCGCTCTTCGCTTCGATGCTCAGGACCGGCGACTTGCTGGTGTCGGAGGACTTCGACGTCAGGCTGACCGCGCCGGTCCCGCCCAGGAAAATCCCGGTGTTCGCCGCCACGGCCGAGGAAATCGTATTCTCGACCCGGCCGATGAGTTTCAGACCGCCGTCGCCGGAGATCACCGTCGCGTTGCTCGACGACCGGAAGATGCCGCCGAACGAGGTGGAAATTCCGCTCAGGGTCAGGACCCCGGCGGACTTGAACGTGCCGCCGCGGAAGATCAGGCCGGTGCCGGTGTTCGACGTGCCAAGCACCGAAACATTTCCGGCGGTGGTTGAGGCGTCGTTGTTGATCGACGCCCCTTCGAGCAGGTTGATGCCGATGCCGCTGGCGAGCGCCTCACCGGTGATATTCGTGGTGCCGGTCCCCGTCTTGATCGCGACGCCCTGAATTTCGATGCCGTGGCTATTCGCGGACACGCCGTCCAGCGTGATATTGCCGCTCGTCGTCGTTATCGACGACCCGACGCTGACGCCGACCGCAGAACCGCTGCCGCCGGCCCCCTTCAACGAGACGGCACCGGCCCCGGTGCTAATCGCCGCGCCGATCGTGACACCGGCCGTGGTGCCGGCGCCGATCGACCGCGTCGCCCCTCCCGAACCGCCGCCGATCACCAGATCGCCGCCGTTCGTCGTGATCCCAGCGCCCACGTTGACATAGCCCGACGCGCCATCGCTCACGCGACTGATCATCGTGACATGAAGTGCGCCAGTGGTCGAACCGATCGAGCTGTTGACGATGATGTTGCGGTCCGCGAGCAGTCTCAGCGTCGCCGTGCCCCCCGCCGTCTTGGAGATCGCGCCGCTGACGGTGATGTCGCCCGACCCGCCGCCGGCGCTGCTGGTCGTGATCGTGACGCCGGTGCCCGCGTTGAGGCTGGTGTTGATCGCGCCGACATTCACCACCGAGGACGTCGACGCGGTCGGCGTGAAGACATTGGGCGATCCGCCACTGAAGCTTCCGTTGCTCGTTGTGCCGCCGCTGATCGTAATATCGGTCGGATCGAGCAGCCACGCGCCCGCCTGGCCGGCGCCGGCCGCGGCGTTCACGCCGCCCTGTGCCACCAGCAGGCCCTTCGACGATGTCTCGACACGACCGCCATCGGTCGCGCCACTGGCGTCGATCTTGCCCAGGAAATTGGTATAACGATCGGACCACAGCACGGCCTTGCCGCCCGCCCCCGCACTGCCCGACACGTCGATCTTCGCCGTATCCGCCACCACGACCGCATCGGCATTGGCGACATCATGGCCGACCAGCTTCAGCGACGCGTCCGCCCCGCCCTGCCAGTCGCCACCGACCAGCACCCGCCCGCCCGTGATGCCCGATGCGTCGAGCGTCGCGCCGCTGTCGAGCAGCACGTTCTTCGCCGTGGCGACGATCGCCCCCCCCGCGCCATCCGCCTTGCGCGCGGTCAGTGTGCCGGAAATGCGCGCCTCGCCGCCCTCGGCCGTCAGGAAGATGCGCCCGTCCTTTTCGGACACAGCTCGGGCGTTGATCACGCCGCTGGTGTTGCCCGCCAGCGCATAGATGTTGCCGCCCTGTGCCCGCAATTCGGCTTCCGCCGCCTGGATGGCGCCGCTGTTCGTGACGGTCGTGTCCGCCCCCCCGACCACGACCGCAAACTTGCCGTCATCGAGCGCCTGGTCACGCAGCACGACCTGATAGCCCGCCAGCAGCCCCACCGAGCCCTTCGCGGCGTCGATCGAACCTTCGTTGACGACCTTGGAGGCGACCAGGACGACGTCGCCGCCAAGGCTGCCGATCTTGCCATAGTTGAGCAGCGGCGCTTCGCTCGCCCCCGCAAGCGTCAGGCTCCCCCCCGCCATGAAGCTCGCATTGTCGAGATCCTGGGTCGAGCCGACAAAGCGGCCGCCGACATTGATCTCACCCGTCTTGCCTATGACGATACCGTTGCGGTTGATCAGGTAGACCGACCCCTCGCCCCGCAACATGCCATCGATCATGCTCGCCGAATTGCCGGTCACCCGGTTCAGCGTCGCACCGTCCTTGCCATTGTTGAAGGTGACGGCTGCGCCCTCGGCGACCGAAAAGCCCTTCCAGTCGATGATCGCCTTGCTCGTCGATTGGCGGACCGTCATGTCCATCCCGCTCGTCTCGACCGTTGCCTGTCCGGCAACGACCTGACCGCCCGTAGGCAGCGTCTGGGCAAAGGCGGGCGTCGCGTTGGGAACAAGGCCTGCCAACGACAAACCGAAGATCGGTGCCGAGAAGAGGAGCTTGGCGCGATTGCGAGGACGAGCGATCATTGCTTTTTCCAGTTTAGCAGGTCGACAGTCAGGTCCTGTCGACCTGCATCATCAATCGAGGAACAGTTCAGTCAGTCAGAAGAAGAGGGAGCACTCGCCCAATGTCTTATTCTGCGTTTTCCAGATCTTTTTCCGGCTCAGCCTGATCAGCCGACGCGCGATCCCGTCGCGCGATCAGGGCATCCCATCGCTTGAGGGAAAGCAGGTGCGCGTCGATCGCGACCACCGCGCCCGCCCGGACCAGACTGGCCAGCTGATTGTCGGGCAGCGCCCGCAGCCGCTCTTCGGATACGCCGTAATAGTCGGCGATCAGTTCACGCTCCGATCCGTCGGCGGGCACCGTGACCGTATGCTTCACTTCCAGCAGATCGGCTTCGATCAGCACCTCGACAAACAACTGGGTGCGCTTGCGCTCGGCCTCGAACTCGTTGAGGAAGTTGATCGCGTTCTTGGTGAATTCGGTCGGCTCGTCGCCCTCGAACAGCGACTGGCCGTCGCCGCCCTCCTCGAAACCCGGCGCATCGCGATCGATGCACACCACGAAATCATCGCCCTCGGTGCCCGCGAGCGTGAACGGATAGCGGCGCAGATAGGCGGGCACATAGACACCGTCCTCGAACCGACCGTCGTTCATGAAGAGGTTCTGGCCCTCCTTCATCCCCAGGATCGCCATCGGCGTCTTCTCCGGACCGCCGAACACGATCGGGTAATGATGCATGGCCTGCGTAAATTCGCCGACGAGCAGTGGCACGACCTGAACCGCGCCGACCTTCGCCAGAAGCCGATCGTCGACGACGAACTTCAGATCTGCGTGATCGCGCGAATGCAGGGCTTCGGGCTTCTCGTAGAGATACTGCGAGCCGGACAGTTCGATGTTACCCATGACTTTGCCTTTTCCGTTATTTTCTTAGAAGGTTACGGTGGATCGAAGTTGCACGCGCCAATCCCCGACGCGCGTCCGTTGACCGTTGCGGAGCACCCAGGCGGAATTGCCGCCGAGCGAGAAATGCGAGCCGAGCCGATAGTCGCCGCCAAGACCGGCCGAGGCGAGGAAGGTGTCGACCTTCTTCTGATTGTCATGCCCCCAACCCGCGTCGAGGAAGACATAGGGCGCCATCTGTCCCTGCGTGCCTTGCGGCAGGGCGATGGCGGGCAGCCGCAGTTCGTTGCGCGACAATGCCCCCGTATCGAACGCCCCCTCGTCGGGGGTGTAGCCGCGCACCAGACCGTCACCGCCCAGACCCAATTGGGCCGGCAGTGGCAGTGCGCTACGTGACATTTGCAGGGTCAGTTGGCCCGAATAGCCGAGGCCCCAGGGCAGGCGCTTCTGCCCCGTCAGATCGAGCGTGCCGTAACTGAACCGATCGTCCTTCGTGCGACCGTCCGTGAACGCGGCCAGTCGGGCACTGCGTCGAGACGACGGATCGCCGGGGCTGACATGCAGATTGGCCGCAAAGGTCAGGCTGCCCGTGTTGCTCGCCCAGGACTTGGAATAGCCGAGAAGTGCCTGCCAGTAATTCGCCGTAAGATCGACCACGAGTCGATCGCCGAAATAAGCAATCCGGTGCTGCTGTTTGGATTCCAATCCGACGACGACGTCGCCGGACGTCGAGGCAAGTCCGAACGTCGACAGCGCGACACGATAACCCAGCGTCGCTTCCGTCGTCCGCTGGCGGAACGAGAAGTCCCTGTTGTACTGTTGATTGGTCAGTGCATCGCTGAACGTGAACTCGATATTCTGACGCGGCAGAGTCGGGATATACAGACGACCGCCTTGCGCCCGATAACGCGGCTCCTTGGCGTAGAAGTCCGAGCCGTTGCGCAGCCAGGAATCCCCGCTGCCGGTGAGCTGATACGAGCCGTAGGCCCCCGTCAGGCCCGGCAGCTTGAAAATCGTGCCGACGAAAAAGCGGTCGAGACCGGTCGAACTCGCGCCGGTGTTGGACCAGCCGGCATAGACACGCACCGGCGCCGGAGCCTGGGAAAGGAGGTTCAGGGTCGTGCGACCCGTCTCACGTCCCGGGGAGAATTGCGCCGAGACCGGCGTGAACGGATCGCGGTTGATCCAGTCGATATCCTCCTGCAAATCCTGGCTGTTCACGGGCGCGCCCACGCTGAGCCGCAGGTTCCGCTTGATCGCCACGGCCTCGCCCGGCGTCACGCCTCGGACGTTCACGCCGTCGAGACGAAACTCGGTCACCCGGAGCTGCAAGACGCCCGTCGTGATCTCTTGCTCGGGGGCGCTCAGCGAGACGAACGGGCGGCCCGCGGCGCGCGATAGCCGTGCCACTTCGGCCTGGATCTGCGCGATAAGCTGCCGGGAAAGCGGCTGGCCGATAAACCGCTTGAGGGCCGACGTCGCACGCGCCCGATCGACCGCCTCGACGTTCGAGACGTGAACGCCCGGCGTCAGCGTCGCCGGATCGCGCAACGCCTCCCCCTGATCCAACAGAACCAGCGCCTTCAGCGCCGGGCCGATCGGAGTCGTATCCGCTTCTGCCGGCAGTGCGTCCTGCACCTCGACGCTCTGTTTGGGCGGCTGCGGCACGGGAGGAAGGTTGCGCTCGACAGCGGTCTGTGCCGAGGCATGCCCGGCGATGTAGAGCGCGGTTCCGGCAAGCAGTAGTCTACAAGTCAGTTTCATCACGACGCAGGCCGATCACAATCAGTGGTTTGAAGTCCGTGTTGGCGGTGTTCGCAGCGCCGGACCGCGCTGCGCGCTGAGCTCAAGCGAGGCCGAGGGGGCACTGGCCACTGGTCCGCCAGTGACGGTCCGACAGCGAGATGGTCGTCCCCGGACAAGCCGGTGGCTGAGGGACGCCGGCGACCGGCGTAGCTGGAGCCGGATTGCGCCCGTCAGCGATCGCGAACGGCAGGGCGGTCATAGCGCCCTCCCGCGCGGCAGTTGCGCCGCGCTATGCAGATGAGCGACCCTTGCGGCTGTCGCTGCGAACCCCGGAATACCGACCGAACGATGCTTGGCAGCATGACGCCAAGGCATGCCGCATGTCGGACGTGCAAAGTGGTAACCTTGCTGCCATTCGGCGCCGGCCGCATGGGCCAGTTCGAGGTCGGCTTCATCCTCGATACCTTCGACGATCACCGTCGACGCGATCGACCCCGCCAGTGCGACCATATGGGTCAGGGTTTCGAGCCCCGCATTCGACACCACCGCCCGCCGCAGAAAGACATGATCGATCTTCACGATATCGGGCGCCAATGCGAGCAACTGCCGGATCGAGGCGTGACCCGCGCCGAAATCATCGACCGCGATCCGACACCCCATCCGCCGGATGCGCGACACGAACAGCGCCGTCTCGTCGATATCGGCGATCGGCGTGCTTTCCGTCACCTCCAGGATGAGCCGAGATGCGACACCGGGATGCGCCGCGAAATGCGCGCAAATCTCTTCCCAGTCACCGTTCCATCGCGCGCTTTGCGCCGAGATGTTGACGCCCAGCACGATATCGGGCGAGCGCTCCAACTCCTCGATCACGCGGTCGACCACGTAACGATCGAGAAGCGTCGCAAAGCCGAGCCGTTCGAACGCCTGGATCGTATCATGCGGCGAACCATGAACATCCGCAGCCGTCATGACCCGCAGCAGCGCCTCCCGGTAGAGGATCGTCGCCGGGTCCTGTGCGGCGCAGATCGGCTGCCAGGCCAGATGAAGCTCCGTCGGGCCCGCCCGTGACGGGATGGCGGATCGCGACGCCTCGATCGCCCCGAGACACGAGCCCACCAGGGTCATGTCGGCGCGGTAACGTGCCGCCCATCCTCCGACGCCGCCGACCTGCTCTCCGAGAAAACCATGGGCGATCGCCGCGACCGACGCATCCTCGTCGTCCGTTTGGTCGATCCACTGTCCGCTCAGCCAGATGTGGAGAGGTCCCGCCGTCGACGGGAATACGGTCGCGGACACCGCTTTGCACAGCCGGTCGAGCCAGGCCATGCGGCGCCCACCTGCCTGCCCCCCGACTTCCTCCCGGTCGAAGACCAGAAGCTGAAAGAGTCCGGGATCGATCTCGATCAGCGTTCCGCCATGGCCGATCACATCTCCAAGCGCCGCCGAAAGCCCGAGGCGCACCTCGCCAGCGGCATCGATGCCGTAAGCCGTCTCGATATGCCGGATATTCTCGATCCGCAGCACGGCATGAGCCCCTGCAAGCGCCACTCGCGCCGCATCAAGGCGAGACAGCGTGGCGCTCGAAGCCACGGCGCCCACTTCCCCGAGATATGACTGCCCCATGACTTCGCCCCTGATCGACGGGCGGAGGCCCTTCGAGTCTGTGACGGTCTAGCCAAAAGTGTAACAGCCCCCTGGACAGGCATGATCGCCGGCTACGGGGTAATAGGCACGATAAGGATAGAAACGATGTCGGCGGAATTTCGTTAAATGAACACTGGCATTTTTACCAAATATGGTAACAGAAAATATCTCACCGCCAGTGAGGTCGAACATTTCATCAGCGCGACCCGAAAATACTCGATAGAGGTTCGGGCATTTTGCCTTGTCATGGCTTTTACCGGTTGTCGTATATCGGAAGCCCTATCGTTAACGACTGACAGTATCGACTTCGTATCGGAACAGGTGGTGATCCGGTGCCTGAAGAAGCGGGGCAGGACGATATTTCGTGCAATACCTCTCCCCTCCAATGTTATAAAGATATTGAAACGATGGTTCGATCAGCGCCCCGCGAAAACCGACCTGCTATGGCCATGGTGTCGAATGACGGGATATCGCCGAATTCGCGAAGTTATGGATGCTGCCGGGATCAGCGGGGGTCATGCGACCCCGAAGGGATTGCGCCATGGCTTCGGCGTCAAGGCGATACAGTCCGGCGTCCCGTTAACTCTTGTCCAGCGTTGGCTAGGGCATGCCGATATTAAGACGACGGCAATCTACACCAGTGCGATGGGCCCCGAAGAGCGCCAGCTCGCGGCGCGAATGTGGGGCAAACATACTCGCGTCCGGAGAGGTGGTAAGCAAGCTGGAGCATGTCTTGAGCCCGCATAAACGGTGCATCGCAGGCTGTGGCCATCCCTACTTCGGAAAGACTAAGCGGTATACCAAACAGCGAAGATGCAGCAATAAAAGGAGAATAGATTTTATTAACCATAGTTTTCGAGGACGGTTCGCAGCCGTAACAATAGCTTATTTCTTTCAGTTTTAAACAAAGGCTTGCACAAAGTTACATTATTGGCTATTTTGTATCGCATAAAATGGCTTAATATCAACAGGCTATCCATTGTCGGCGGCCTTTACTGAATGAGTGTCATCGCGATGACACGCCTCTGTTTCGTGGATCGAAATATCGGCGTTCTCTCCGATACCCCGTCACATATTTTTTGACGCATTGATGTTTCGGAACCTTGATCCACACCGTACACGTTGGCGTACCACGCCTTCACACCATCGATTGATGCAAGGCAATCAGGTGGGGCAGATCGATCGAGTTTGAAAGCCGATGGTCGTTACAAAGGGTTCACAATGGTGTAAAAGCGGGATGAATGCGCGTGGTAGCGACGCCACCGGGGCGCGGCCGTCACGATGTTGCAGCCCATTCGGCCGCCGCCCCCACCGCTCGACATGGTTTTCGCATGAAACTGCGTGGCTTAATGGGCCCGAAAAGCCTGAGGACTGCCTATCCTGCGGCACGGGCAACCCGCCTCTACCTGAACCGGCATTTTGCCATGCTTCCGCTTCATCGATCGAAATGAAAGCGCCTTATCGGAGCCGATAGACCGTCTTACCGCCGACAATGGTCCGAAGGACGGCAACCTTTGCGATCTCCGTAGGCGCAGTGCCGAACACATCGCGATCCAGAACGATCAGATCGGCCAGTTTGCCGACTTCGAGGGAGCCCGTCAGATGGTCCTGATGGAGTTGATGAGCCGCGTCGATGGTCATCGCACGTATCGCCTCCAGGATCGATAAGCCCGGATCTATGCCAAGGCGTCCGGGAAGATACGGTATCGAAGATCGATCCGCCTGTCGGGTCAACGCAACCTGCAAGGCAAACCAGGGATTCAGACGGTCGACGGGCCAGTCGCTGCCATAGCTGATCCTGGCCCCCTTGGCCTTCAACAAGCCGGCAGGTTCGAGCAACGCGGATCGTCGTTCGCCCAGCGACCCGCGCGAACGCTCATATTCCGGGGCGGGCTTCGCCCATTGGAAGGAAAGCGTGGGCTGAACGTCGAGTTGCGCGAACCGCGCGAAATCCGTCGGGTCGACCAGATCGGCATGCGCGATCGACAGCCGGATGTCCCTGTCCGGAAATGCAGCCCGCACACCCGCGAAACTGTCCAGAGCCTCCCGCACGGAACGATCGCCGACGGCGTGGATGTGCGGCTCCAGGCCATGCCTTGCCAGACTGACCACCAATCGGCGCAGGAGCGGCGCCGGCACGTACAGGGGATCGGGTCCGCGGTCCGTACCCGGTCGCCAATCGGGTCGCGCGAGCGTTCCGTGATTGACGCGATAAGGCTCCAGCAAAGCGCCGGTATTTTCGGGCGCGGTGCTGATGCCGTCCAACATGATCTTGGCGTTTCTGACGGCCAGTTGCGGTTCTGGCCCGGAGGCTGGCTGATCGAACCGATGCGCCAGCGCCACCGCATCCTCTACGACCTTCGCCTCGTCCGCAGCCGCCTTCGATGGGTTGATGAAGACCGCGAAATTCGCCCGAGCGGTCAGTCCGCCTGCCCGCTCGACGGCGGCGAATGCCCCGATGGTCCGCTCACTGGCGAGCGCATCCAGAAAGCCGGTAATCCCCTGCGCGGCCATGACGCGCAGGGCCGCCCGCGCCGACTCCGCATCCTCGGTCGCAGAGGGCGGCGGTATCAGATCCTCGACCAGTCGTTGCGCGGCGTCCTCCAGCAGGCCGGTCAACTCCCCCGAAGCGTCCCGGGCGATCCTGCCCCCCGCAGGGTCCGGCGTTGCTCGCGTAATGCCCGCCAGCGCCAAGGCCTTGCTGTTCACGACGACACTGTGCGCGAACGACGAGCGAACCACGATCGGCCGGTCCGTCCGCAGTTCGTCGAGGAGCGCGCGGTCAAAGGCACGACCGCCAGTGAGGGTTCCACCCTGATACCATGCCGAAGCGATCAACCACCGATGCGCTCTGGTGCCCTTGCTAGTGTCGAGGCACCGTTGAATGCGACGCTTCAACTCGGCGACCGCGAGCGCCTCATAATTGAGGTAGCATTGCCGCAAGATGGCGCCGCCGCCCAAAGGGTGCATATGGGCGTCCACCAGACCCGGCAACACGGTGCGGCCCTGTAGGTCCTCGACGACCGTCCCATTTCCGATCAGCCGTCGGGCACCCACATCGTCCCCAACGAAGACGATCCGCCCGCCTCTGACAGCCAGTGCTTGCACGACGCTGTTGTCCGCATCGACCGTATGAATCCGCCCATTTAGATAGACGGTGTCCGCCAAACCGACTGGCTCGGCTGGCGCGGGAGCGGCCGACCAAGCCGCCAGAAGCAATAGCAACCAGCGCACGGCCCGATCCGATATTGCCCACATCCGGTCGCCCCTCCCCTTCTGGCGACGCGACGATGTCTTTACCGCATGTCGTCCGAACGATGCCCAGCCGCCGGGACGAAGCTTTGTGAAGAACTGCCGCACTCGGCCTATAGCCGCCAATGTGCGCCGAGCGTGATCGTCCTTGGGCGGGCGATATTCGCGAAGCTGAACGGTCCGGTATATTGGGCGGGCGGGCCGCTCGATCGCGCCAGGCTGTTCGTCAGGTTCTGAACCGTCAGATCGACGCCCCACGCCCCGCCCTTGTCCAGCGTGAACCGGCTCCCCACCAGGCCATAGCCGGGTATCGAATAGAAGAAGCTCGAAGCGCTGGGGAGCGCGGCGACGATGGAACTGCGATAGGACGCATTGAGATTGGCGCCGATCGTCCAACCGCTGTCTCGCAGGCTGGTTCGATAATCGATGAAACCGCTCAACGAATGCCGGGGCGTCGCCGGGAGTCGCGCACCCGCAGCACCACGGATGGCGACGATCGGCCTGCCGCCATATTGCGGCAGGTCGATGATCTCGAAAGACCGCGTGAGCCGCGCATCCGTATAGGCATAGCCAGCCGATAAGGTGAGCGCGTCGCTCACCCGCGCCGTCCATTCGATCTCGCCCCCGCGACTGCGCGCCTCACTACCATTGAAGACCGCGGGAATCGCCGAGGGCGTCAGCGCCTCGAATTGGAAAGCGGACCAATCGATCTGGAAAAGAGCCAGTGTGAAATCAACACGACGCCGCACCGAACCCTTGAATCCGATCTCGTAATTCCTGGCGAAATCGGGCTCGAACGACTGGTAGGCCGGTAACGACGCGAAATTGCCGCTATTCGCCACCGTATTGGCTCCCCCGCGCCGGAAGCCCTCCGAATAGGTCGCGTACACCCTTATGCCAGGGCTCGGTTCGTAGGATGTGTTGAGCTTCTTGATCGCGCGGTGAAAGGACCGCGTCCGAGAGACGAAGCTGCCGCCCCGTTGCTGGCCAGGTGAAAAGCCATCCCCGCAATATAGCCCGCATATGGGGTATTCCTGGCGATAGCTGTTCGCGAAGCGTTGCCAGAATACGCGCACACCGCCCGTAACCTGCCATTTGGGCGTAAGATGCCAGGTAACCTCGCCAAAAACCGCCTTTTCCTCAAACGTGATCCGCCGGTCCGCATGCCAGTTCAGGTCACCGGCTTCAGGGTTCGCATGAAAGCGGGTCGTGGCATTGGAAAATGCCAAGATTCCCGGGTTGGACTGATGGACGATGTCCCGCTGTCGGTCCTTGGAATAATAGACCCCGGCCACATAATCGATGATGTTCGAACCTTCGGAAGCCAATCGAAGCTCCTCGGTGAAGACCCGATTGCGGCGTTCGTTAAGGGTTGGGGCCATCAGCCGGGGATAATAATTGTAGAATGAGGCCAGCGGATAGCCGCCAGCCGGGTTCGAGACGTTCAGATAAAGATCCGTATTATTGGTCAGGAAATCCACTTGGTTGTCGGCATAGGTCGTTGTCGACGTGACCGTCGCGAAGCCAAGATCCATACTGGCATCGAGGCTGACGAGATCAACATCACGATCATTATATTGCCTGATGAAGCTTGTGCTGCGATACTTTCCTCCATCCGGCAGGAACGTCGCGCCATTGGGATAAAGCCCGCCCGCCGGAGTGGTCGTATCGCGGTTTCGCCCTCTGGAGCCGGGAAAGTTGGCGACGCTGTAATCGACCGTCTGCCCCTGCCAGAAGCTGTTGACGGACTGCGCATCGTCGACCGCCGTCCGCTCATGATGATAGGTCAGATCGACGACGACGGCCTCGCTCGCCTCCCAGCGCAACGTCCCGCGCGCGAACCAGCTGGCGGAGCTGTTGGTATCTTTGCGGGGGGCGAGCACGAAACCGCTGGCGATATCCGACGCGACACGGCGGCTTGGAATGCCGAAGGGATCTTGGGTGTCCGTCGCGACCAGTCCTACGGCATCGATGAAGCCCGCCAGGCGCTGGTATCCCCCGACGGCACGAAGCGTGATGGCGCCCGAAATCGGAAGATTGAAAACGGCGCCGAGGTCGTAATTGGGCGAACCCGCACGCTCGCTCCAGCCGAAGCCCGAACGCGCCTCGGCGAGAAATTGCCCAGATTGCGGCTTCTTCGGGATGAATCGCAATGTGCCGCCGACCGAGCCGGAACCGTAGAGCGTACCCTGCGGGCCACGCAGCACCTCGACGCGCTCGATGTCGTTCATCGTGAGTGCGAAGAAGACAGGAACATTGCCGAAATAGGTCGACACAGGCGACACGGTCTGCGTCGTCCCGCCCGTGCCGATCCGGCTCTGGGACTGGGCATTCAGACCCCGCATGACGACGTTGTTGCCGCTGCCGTATAGCGCTGGCCCCTGATCGTTCTGGACCAGTCCGGGAACGAGCCGGATGACGTCGTTGACGGAAGACGCACCCGTCCTCGACAATGTGTCTGCGCTCAATGCGGTGATGTTGTACGGTACATCGAGAACAGTTTGCGACCGCCGCCCCGCCGTGACGACAATCTCTTCGGATGGCCCCTCCTCTTCCTCGTGCGCCGAAACGACCGTGACTTGCGCCACCGCAGGGTCGGTTCCCAACGAGATGATCGCTGTCGCACACAAAAACCCGAGTTTGCCCGAAACCCGATCACTCCCACGACGCATGCACTTCCCCCAAGCTTTGCGTCCAGACGAACGGGAGGTCCGCCGCCCGCTCACCACATCAAGCGGGCAAGGGATTAATCGGCCACCCTAAAACGTAAAATCGAAAAATCCGAACCAATGCGTAGATTAAACCTAACGCTTCGGGAGAAAGTCGCCATCTCGCGTCACATCAGTTTACAGCCCTTAATATGCGACATCTCCTGCTTATTTTGCGGGGATCAGCTGTCAGCATTGGGACCGGGAGGATCAGCTTTCCACGACGAGAATATCTATTCCTCGGTATGTGTTAGCGACGGCCACCACCGGTTTGTGGATTTTGGTCTAGCGATCAGATCGGCTCTCGCGCGACGTCAGCCCGCACCCGATACCCCCATCAGTTCGGTGATCTCACGCCGAAACGGGATAATGTCTTCAGCGACCGGTGGCGCATCCAGTTCCTCGGCGAAACGGCGGCCGGCATAGGTCGCATGGGCGATCGTCGCAGGTGCCAGAGCGTCGCCGATCATCGTCACCGCTTCGATCCCGGCATCCGCCCATTCGATCTCGCGAGCTTTCAGGTCGAATGCCAATCGATCCTCGGGCAGACGCGCCGTCACCAGGACGACGGCATCCACCTCGATCAGGGTCTCGCGCCCGGTAAACACGCATTTCAGGATCGCGCGCCCCGCCGCGATGCGGTGAAGCGCGAGAAAAGTGCGGATGGCGATCCCCTTCTCCAGCATCCGCTTTTGAATGAAATGCTGCTCCAGCGTGTTGCGCGTCCAGGTGGACGCCTCCGAGGCGGGCGTGGCGTAGATCGTCTCGTAGCCCTCATCAGCCAGCCGTTCGGCGACGACGCCGCCCATGTAATAATGGTCGTCGTCCCAGACGAGCACGCGCTTGCCGACCGGCAGCTCCCCTGCCAGCATGTCGGTCGCCGACAGGACCTCCATCGCCTCGTCGATCGCGATCGGCCGGGTATGAACATGGCCCACGCCATCGCGCCGCCACGTCGAGCCGGTGGCCATCACGATCCGGGGAATGCCGAGGGCCAGAATATGGTCGGCATTCAACCGGCTGTCGAAGAAGACCTCGACATTCGGCAATTTGCGGATCTGGAGCTCCCGATGGTCCCGTACCCGGCGCCACGCCGCAAGGCCCGGCATGCGCGCCTCGAGGGTCACGCGCCCCCCAAGCTCCTTGCCCGCCTCGGCCAGCATGACGTCATAGCCGCGCTTTCCCAGAGCCTGCGCCGCCTCCATGCCCGCAGGTCCCGCGCCGACGATCAGCACGGGCTTGTCCGTGGTCCTCGGCCGGATCGTCTCGGGGTGCCAGCCCTTGCGCCATTCCTCACCCATGGTCGGGTTCTGGGTGCACCGCAACGGCGACTGGGTGAAATCGCCCGACACGCAGATGTTACAGCCGATACACTCCCGAATATCATCGAGCCGACCGTCGCGCACCTTGTTGGGCAGGAACGGATCAGCGATCGAGGGCCGCGCCGCCCCGATCAGGTCGAGCACGCCCTGGCGCACAAGGCTCGCCATGCGGTCGACCGAGGTGTAGCGGCCGACCCCGACGACCGGCTTATCCGTCAGTCGCTTGATCCCGGAAATGAACGGCTCGGAATAGCCCTCCTGCGCGAAACGCGAGGTCGCGCTGTCATTCTCCCATCCCGCAAGCGTGACATCCCACAGATCGGGAAGGTCGCCGAGCAGGCCGATCATGTCCTCGACCTCCTCCTTGTAGAGGCCTTGCTCGCCGATCAGTTCGTCCACCGAAATACGGATCGGGATCGCGCAGCTATCTCCGACGGCCGCCTTGGTGTCCTCGGTGATCTCGCGCAGCAGGCGAACCCGGTTCTCCAGGCTGCCGCCATATTCGTCGACGCGATCATTGTACCGGCGCGAAAGGAAATGATGGAGGAACCCCAGGGCATGGGCGGCATAGACATAGATGAGGTCGAACCCCGCCCGTCGCGCACGCCGAACCGCGTCCAGATGCCAGCGCCGGATATTGGCGATATCCGTCTTGTCCATCCGGCGGGCCTGTACCGGGTCGTAGGTGAAGGTCGCCACCGGCAAGGGTGACGGCGCCATCGGCACCTCGCGCGAGTAGAGATTGGGGCCGTTAAGACCGTTATAGGCCAGTTCTATGCCCGCCAACGCACCATGTTCGTGGATCTTCTCCGCCATACGCGCAAGGGCCGGAATGTCGCGATCATCCCAAAGGCGCAGTTCGATAAAGGGCGTGATATCCGACGAGTAATGAAGTTCGACCTGCTCGGTACAGACGACCGCCCATCCCCCCTCGGCCTTGATACCGCGCATCGCCGCCAGCGCGGTCGGATCACGATATCCCATGCCGTTGCAATGCGGCACCTGGTAAAAGCGATTGCGCGCCGTCACCGGCCCGATATCGATCGGCTCGAACAGAATATCGTGGTGCGGCTCACATGGCATTCGCAACTATTCCCCTCAAATCGTCACGCTCGAACGACGCCCGCCCAAAAGCGAGGTGCGCATATTGTTCATATAGCCAAGCAGAGCGATCACGATGAGCAGAGCCAATGTTCCCAAGGTAAAGACCTCGAAACGAAGCCGTGAAACGCCCCAATTTTCTTCAAAGGCATATTGAAAGCCCAGGATATACTCCAGCGAACCGGGAAGTATGGCGCTCCAGGACCCCAGTATCACCCAGAACATCGCCAGCGCCGCTGCAACGCCCATACCTGCAAGGCCCCCTGGTACGGCATAGGGCCGCGCTACCCGAGGGTAGCGCAAGCGCAACCTGACGGCGGCCGGAAAAACGAACAGCAACGTCAGCAAGAAGGTGGATGTCGCGATCGACAGGACGACCTTGAACGTCGCCTCGCTATCCCCCTGGGAGAAGATCGTCCCTGCGGCCATGAAGAGCAGCGCGACGACAGTGCCCAAGCCACTCACGCGAAGCGGCACCCCGGTGCGTCGCTCGACCTTTCCGAAAGCGGAGAAGAAGGCACCATCTGCGGCCGCCACGGCAAGGGCCCGGTTGGCCGCGGTGGCCCATGCCGCCCCCGTGATCATCAAACACGCGATGAACGCGATCACCGCCCCACCGAGCAGGATCGGCGCGAACCGCCCATAAACACCCAGGACCATCGCCACGGCGGACATGAACCCCGAGATGCCGGTGACGGAAGCCGGGGGAAGCACCAAAAAGAGCGACAGCATCGGCAGCGCATAGGCGAGCACACCGATGACACCGCTCAGCGCCACCCCACGGGGAATGTCACGTTGCGGATTGCGCAGGCCGTCGCCTGCCTGGCTTGGCACCTCGAAGCCCGACAGGGAGAAGACCAGCAACGGCGCGAGCCCGAGAAAGCCCATCATCGTCGGCGTCATCGCGTTAACCCCGGCACCACGGAAACCCGACAGCGCACCATAGATCAACGTGGATGAAATGAACGCGGCCGTCAGCGCAAGCTTAAGGCATGCGCCGATCCTGAATAGTATGATCGACCGCTCCAGCGGGAGCACCGTGATGATAAAGGTCACCAGCACGAATATCGTCTTGAACGCCAGATCCCCCAACGATCCGGGGGTGACGGGATGAATATAGCCGTTCCATGCCTCCACGCTCAGAAACGCAAGGGACCCGCCAATCCAGATCGGGTTGATCGACCAATATAGCATCGTAGCCAGACAGGCCGGCAGCCGGCCGAATGCCAGTTTCACCCAGATGTACAGGCCACCCTCGCCGGGAAATGCGCTCCCCAACTCCGCCATGATAAGACCATAAGGTACCATCCAGAGAACGGCCATCACGATCAGCATCGTAAAGGTCTGTCCCCCGAAGGTCGAAATCTGGCCGACCATGTCCAGGCTGATCAGCGCAGCCAGGATCATGAACGGCACATCCAACCGCTTCAGTGGACCGAGCGGCAGCCCTGCCGGGCCATCCCGCTTCGCTCCGCCGTCCATCACCCCTTCCTCACGCTCCCCAGGCGTCATCGTCTGCCGATCCCTTCATCCATCAGCTCAAACCCCGGGACCGTCCCTCAATCGATTGTCGTGGCCGATCTGGCCTTTTCACTGTGTCTCACGCGCTCCAGCCTGGCTTGATCCCGTTGGGGAATAAGGGCTTAGCCGCGGAGGAAATTTAACCTTTCCACCTGATATTTTTATAATCTATATCAGCATTATAGGAGCAGCAATACGTCAAAAATAAACCTTGTTTACCATATGAGTTAACGCCGATTACTGGCCGATAGCGCTCGCACAGTCTCTGAAACGTACAAAGAAGGACTTCATGCGCTTCACTCTCAAGCAGCTCAGCTATTTCATTGCGGCTGGGGAAGCTCGCAGCATCACGCTGGCCTCGGAGCGGGTACACATTTCCCCGCCCTCCATCTCCTCTGCAATATCCCAACTCGAGAGCGAATTCGGCGTCCAGCTCTTCTTCCGCCATCATGCACAGGGCATGTCGCTGACCCCGGCCGGTGAGCGCTTTTTGATCGCAGCGCGTGACCTATTGGGTCACGCCCAGCGCCTCCATGATCTGGCCCATGACATTACCTCCAGCGTGGCAGGCCCATTGCGGGTAGGAACGTTTCGCACCTTCGCTCCGCTTATCATGCCCGCCTTGTTCAAGGATTTCCTCGACCAGCATCCGCAGGTCCAGATGCAGTTTTTCGAGGACGACGAGTTCGAGCTGGTATCGAAGGTTCGCAGGGCCGAGCTCGACATTGCCATCACCTATGAGCAGGAAGGTATCGATCTTCAATTCGAGCGCCTGGCCTTGTTGCCGACCTATCTGCTCCTGTCGGCGAGCCACCCGCTGGCGACCAGGGAGAGCCTCAGCCTGGCGGAGCTGGCCGACCAGCCCTTCGTCCTGCTCGATCTGCCGGTCAGCCGCGAATATTTCCAGTCGCGGTTCGACCGGCTGGGACTTCGGATGAATGTCATCGCGCGCAGCGCACAACCCGAAACGGTGCGAAGCTTCGTGGCGAGCGGCCTCGGCTTCTCCATGCTGACCTCACGCCCGGCCTCGCGGATTGCCTCGAACGGCGGCAAACTCGCTTATATTCCTATGAGCGATGATACCCCTCCCATGAAACTGGGTCTCGTGACCGCCAAGAATATCCGCAAAACACGCGCGATACTGGCCTTCGAGGACCATTGCCGCAGGCGGATCAGCACCAATGATATTCCCGGTATGGCCCCGCTTTGAGGCGGATCGACATTCACCCTGCACCACCTTCCTGTCTCCGCTGACAGGGGAGAAATAGAATGCGCTCCCGCCAGGCAGGACACCAGTTCGTGGCCCCATCCGACCCACTCGATCCGATCGTCGCGCGCTGCCGGGCCGCGCCCGACGCCCCGCATCTCTGGGTCCAGCTTCTGGACGTCGCGCTGTCATTGGGCAATTTGCGCGTAGCGCGTGCGGCGTCCGATCATCTGCGCGACCTGGCCGTTTCGGATTGGCGGATCGAATTGAAACGCGCGATGCTTCTCGCCCTGATGGGACAACGGCGGCCCGCGCTGGATCAGGTCGCCCACGCGCTCGACCTGGCACAGTCATTGTTCGACGACCATGCGACGTTGGGGCTCATCTATAGCTATTGCAACGAAGCCGCCTTGGCCGAACCGGCTTTCCGACAGGCCCTGACCGAAAATCCCGCCAGTCCGACCCTGTGCTACAATCTGGCGGTGACTTTGCGCATGACGGGCAAATTCCCGGAGGCGCTGGCGTTATGCGCGACGCTCTTGCGCGCCCGCCCCGACCATGTCGACGCCTTGAGCCTACAGTCCGAACTCCGCCGCCAAACCGAAGACGACAATCATGTCGCCACCTTGCAGGCGCAACTGGACGGCGGCGACCTCAGCCACCGGGATCAGATACGGCTCCGATTTGCACTCGCAAAGGAGTTGGAGGACCTCAAACAGGCCGACGCCGCGTTGGAACAAGTGAATCTGGGCTGCGAACTGCAACGCCGTGTCATCGCCTATACCGTCGAGGATGATCTGGAGACGCTCGATCTCATCCGCCGATCGCATGATGCAAGGGGCCTTGCGAGCATGGCCAACGGCCGGACCACCGCCGCCCCCATTTTTCTGGTCGGCCTCCCGCGAACCGGCACGACGCTTCTGGAGCGTATGCTCACCATGCATTCCTCGATCGGCACCGTCGGAGAGACCAAC
Source organism: Sphingomonas sp. 2378 (assembly GCF_038084995.1). NCBI lineage: Bacteria > Pseudomonadati > Pseudomonadota > Alphaproteobacteria > Sphingomonadales > Sphingomonadaceae > Sphingomonas > Sphingomonas sp. 2378. The sequence goes on along the minus strand of NZ_JAXCMJ010000007.1, from coordinate 104,725 downwards.
GCCTTTGCGCTCGAACTCATGGCTGAGGCCGGTCGCAAAGGCCGACGGCTCGACAAGAAGACGCTGGTGGAAGAGTCCCTTACTCTTTCCCCCGATAGCCTGGCCGACGCCTATCAGCACGCCGTGGGAGCCGATCTCCATCCTGGTCGCAGGCTTATCGACAAGATGCCCCTGAATTACCTCTATCTCGGGCTGATTGCGCGGGCGATGCCCCAGGCCACGCTGGTGTTCATGGATCGCAGTCCGATGGATTCGATCTTTGCCATGTACAAATCCTTGTTCGCCAACGCCTATCCCTTCTCCTATCAACTGGAAGAGCTCGCTCGCTACTATGTGCACTGGCGTGCTCTGATGACGCATTGGCGCGACACGCTTGGCGATCGCCTCCTGATCGTCCGCTACGAGGATCTCATTTCGCGACCCGAACCGGTCCTCCGCAAGGCGCTGGCACATTGCCGACTGGCCTTTGACGAGCGCTGCCTGAACTTCACCCGAAACCCGATCGCGTCGCAAACCCTCAGTGCCGTGCAAGTGCGCCAACCACTGCATCGGGAATCCATCGGGCGCTGGCGGCAACATGCTGTTCACTTGCAGCCTGCCGTCGCGATTTTGACCGAGGCGGGCATACCGCTCGAATGGGGTTAGGTCTGCTACCCGCGATCGCGGGGTTCCGCGCCAGTTCACCGACTGCCCCTTTTCGAAGCGCGGCCATGAACTTGCGTAGGCCATGGGCAACCGCTTTGGAAATCTCAAAGCCTTCGTTTTGAACTTCAGAATTCTCAACGCCGCTCGGCATCGACTATTAAAATGCCGTCAGGATCAATGACGCTGACGGGGGGGCGTTACCGATGAACTTTCCAGCAAGCTGTAGCGGCACAGACCCGGGCCAATCGGTTCATGATATCGTCGTCGACATCTCGCTGGAGGCACTCGAGAACGATCCTTATCCCTTTTATGATTGGGCACGCCGCGCCTGCCCGGTCGCCTATGTGCCTGCCACCGGCCGGGTGCTCGTCATGACATGGGATCTGTGTCGGCAGGCGGGTGCGAACGACAGGATATTCGGCCCCTCCGCCGCCACGCATGAGGCGGTCTACGGCAAACCCAACATCATGAGCATGGAAGGCTGTGCCCATCGGCATATCCGAACGGCGGTCGCAGCCCCTCTGCAACCCAATGCCATCGCCGCTTATCGCGAGACGGCCATTCGCGACGTCGTCGTGCAATACATCGAAGCGGTACGCAAAAAGGGGGCCGCCGATATCGCCACGGCTATTGCCGAGCCGATCAGCGCGCGCGTCGTGGGCGATCTCATCGGCTTCCGTGACGTTGACGATACCATATTGCGTCGGTGGTTCCGGGCCTATGCCGCCAATCTCGTCGATCATGGACGCAACCCGCTCGTCGCGGACGAAATCGGTATCGTCAAAGCCGAGGTCGCCGACCATCTCGCCCGTCAAGCGGACGGAGCCAGCCGCGCGGCCGGGGACAGCATCGTCTTACGGCTCTTGCGATATGGCGTATCGGCGGGGACCATCCGCTCCGTCGAGGAAATTCTGCCGACCGTCGGCGTCCTGATCGTCGGCGGTTTTCAGGAACCTGCCCATGCCATCGCCAATACCCTGCTCGGCCTGTTCACCGACCCCTGCCAGGCCGCACGGGTTGCGGCCGATCCGCGCGGTCGAAGCGCCGCCGCGGTTCTGGAGGGCCTTCGTTGGCTTCCGCCCTTCGGCATGACCGAGAAGCGCACGACCCAGGACATCGTGCTTGGCCATGTCAGCATCCCCGCCGACACCGAAATCGCCCTCGTCATCGGTTCGGCGAACCGGGACCCGGCACGCTTTGAACGCCCCGACATGTTCGACCTGGAACGCCCGCGGCAATCCACCCTGGCGTTCGGCTTCGGCGGGCATTTCTGCCCCGGCCACAGCCTGGCCAGAACGCTCGCGTCCATCGTCCTGGAAGAGATGTTTCTCCGATTGCCGGGCCTGCGACCAGACCCGCGCGGTTCCGCGGTCGTTCATGGTTGGCTGTCTCGCGGGGTCACGTCGCTGCCGATGGTTTGGGATTGAGGAGATCGAGCCGGAATTGCCTCGCGGCGGCAAGAATCATCGCAGCGCGCCGCTGACCCACGCGGCATAGGCGTTCTCGTTCGGATCATGTGCATCACGACCTGATGCGGCACCATGATCGTCCTCACATCGGGACGGATCATGGTGGTGGAAAAGCGCGCCCGAATGGAGGCGATCGATGACCAGCAGTGTCTTCAATCAATATGGAACGCGCAAATATCTCACCATGGCGGAGATCGACCGCTTCGTGCTTGCCGCCGGCTCATCACCGGTCGAAACCCGCGCGTTTTGCTGGCTGATGGCATTTTCCGGTTGCCGAATCTCGGAAGCGCTATCCCTGACCGCGCAAAGCATCGACTTCACCTCCGGCCAGGTCGTTATCAAATGCCTGAAAAAGCGCGGAAAGACCGTGTTCAGATCCATACCACTGCCCTCCAGCCTTCTCCAACTGTTCAAAAGCTGGTTCGCAACGCGGCCCAACGACGCCGATCTCTTATGGCCTTGGTCACGAATGACGGGATATCGACGCATTCGGGATGTCATGCTGGAGGCCCGGATCAGGGGCAGCCATGCATCGCCCAAGGGGTTGCGGCACGGTTTTGGAGTCCGCGCCATCCAGACCGGCGTTCCCCTGACGCTGGTTCAGCGCTGGCTCGGCCATGCCGATATCAAGACGACGGCGATCTATACGAGCGCGATGGGCCCGGAAGAGCGCCAGATCGCCGAGCGCATGTGGAATGGTCGTGCGCGGCGACCCACCGGGATCGTTCCGCCCGCTCCTCCCGAGGTCGATTGCACAGCGGCTACGCGGCCGCTCGATGCCCATGCGTCCGTGCAACGCCATAGCGAGCCGCCGCCCGCCTGCCAGGGCTCGCCGCTGGCCGGCCCGACGCGCGGGCCACTGCGCAAACTACTGCGTTTTCTTACGACCAATCTGAGTTCTGCCAGTCGAATGCAAACAGCGGGGCCATAAGGGTCTGACCATAAAGGGTGATTGTCGCGTCGTCCACGAAACGACAGCGACTGACGCTGTCTCCTTCAAAATTTTTCGCCGACCGGACAAAGACAGGCCCCGTGCGAATCGTCTGCGGACAATCCTTTTTTACCTTGCGGTCCTAGCCCCGGCCTAGACCGAACAAGGCCGTGTCTAGCGCAAGCAAGGCCCAATCGGGATCCGTCAATCTTCTCGTCAATAAACACATAACGGTAAATACCAATGAGCAAATATATGATCGGGAATGCATTTTATCCTTATTATCGAAAATTTACTGTGATCGGATGCGATATATTTGAAATATTTTTTGCCTATGGTATAACTATGGAACTTATCCAGCCGCTTTAAATGTCATGAACTTACATTAAACGGCGGCTCCGCTGGGAGGCATCGATGTTTAACTTGAAAATCGGCAGCTCCATTGGGATCAAGATCATCGCTGCATCCTCGATATCACTCCTCACCGGCGGCACCGCCTTTCTCGCGCTTTCATCCCAAGATATGGAAACCACGGCGACCGATGGCCTCTCCGGATATGTCCAGGTCGTGACGGGCGCCTCCTCGGGCCCATCCTCGGCGGGCACACTACCGATGACGGTCCTGAGCGCCACGATGGAATTTGCGCAGACGCATGTCCTGCCCGCACAGGGCATCACCTGGACCTCGGAGGACAGGACGACCAACCTCCATCTCATCGCAAATCGCGCCGCATTGGCGATCGTTCGGCTCGGCGCCACCGACGCCGTGTTCCCCTCGATCGAGGCATTGCGCGACGGTGTGGTCCTCGGTTCGGTCGAACTCGCCCCACCCTCGGCCGTGCCCTCGTCCGAAGGCGGCGGCCCGGCCTTTGCCACGGACGCCTGGACCGCCGACCTGCCCCGAAACTGGATCGCCCCGGGTACGCAATTCATCGTCAAGGCGGCGAATTACGCCCCTTCCGCTCCGATCAGCCCCCTCATCGGGGCGGACAGTTCAATGTCGTTACGAGTGCTGCCCTTCTATCTGTTCGGCGGGACAGAGGCGAACACCCAGCCACTTTGGGTGGCGCAGCGGCCCAATCCGGCCATCGAAAGCGAACTGGCCGCCAAATGGCCGGTCGCCAATCTCGAGGTCGCGCCCCATCCTGCGGGCTTCGTCAGTTGGGATCACCTCGTAATTTCACCCAATGACGGTCGGCCCGCCTATGTCATGAGGAACGCCGATCAGGAGCAGGGCGGCTCGGAACTGCTTGGCGCCGTGCTCGGCATTCTGAACGCCTTGCGCAAGGCGAATGGCGAGAGCCGGACCAACAATCAATATTACGCCTCCCTGCTGCCATTGGGTGCCGCCGGGACGTATCGCTGGTCGGGAGGCGGGCTGGGCACGGTCGGTGGCGGCATCGGGGCGGGCACATTCCGCTTCGGCAGCATTTTCTTTCACGAGCAAGGTCATGCGTTCGGGCTCGGGCATGCGGGTCATGAAGACGGCTATCCTTATCCGGCCGGCAGCCTCAAGGGCTCCGCATGGGGCTACGATCCCGATCGGCGACAGTTCCTATCGCCCCTCGTCCCGACGACGGCCTCGAATTACGCGGGCTGTGCGCGGGACCATGAACTCGATGAAACCGGTCGCTGCTACAAGCAGGATCCGATGCAGAACGGCGCGGGCGATCAGGACCCCTCCTATCGCTTCACCATGTTCTCCGATTTCAATACCGCCCGAATGCAGCGCTGGTTGGAGGGGACGACCACGATCGGTTCAGACGGACAACTCCTATTCTCCGGCGGTCGTATCTTCGCGCAGCCCAGCGGCTATGCGCGGTGGAACAGCCTGAGCCAGACATGGTCACCCTTGCCGGACGACAATACCGAGGATCGGGGACTTTACGGGGTCAACCTCAATCTGCCCGTCGAGCGGAACCTGCCCGTCTACGCGATCGTCATCACCTACAGCCTGACGGCAACGCCCGGTGTATCCCAGATTTATCCGGCGTTGCGGTTTACGGGAAATACGATCCGGACCTTCGATCCGACCAACGCCCAGGATCGGGCGGATATCGACATCAGGACAGGAAAGTACCGGCAATATTGCCAGAATAGCGGTTGCGATTACACGCTGCGCGTAACCTATTCCGACGGCTCTATCATCCACCGCATATTGAAGGATGGTTTCCGCGGCTTCATCGGCGCCGACCGGCCCCTGCCCGCCAGAGCAAGCGATCCGACAAGCGACGGAAGCTTCAAGACCTGGGCGATCAATATCCCCGCGACCCATGCCATCAGCAGGATCGAGCTGCTTGAAACACCGACGGCATGGCGCGGCATGCCCGCCGAACCGCGCGTCGTCCTGCGGCAATAGACGCCATATCATCGTTGCAGCAACTTTAACTGTGCAAGCCGGTCGCCAGCGACAACGATCGCGGCGATCGGCATGAACATGCGCAATTCATGCTTTCGAATATCAAACCGTCGAAGCGGCTTTCTTTCAGGCTCATAACCGCAGGAACCAATATAGATAGTTGGTGCGCTCCTGCGGCCGAAACTGTCGACCAGCTTACCGATGAACGACCGCAGCCCGGATACTATCCGCTCGCTAACCTTTCGGGGCATGCCCTGAGGAAAACCTTCTCGATCCAATTGAAGTCGGGGCTGTAGCCCGTCATGGCGAAGGCTGGCGCGGGCCATCCTGCTCGGCCGCGCGCCCGGTCCCTCTTGCAGCACTCCGCTCACCGCGACCCGGTCCAGCTCACGGCACACTCAACCCGGACAACGTCGCGAGGAGGCCTGCGTGCCGCGCTAGGATCATATGTGCATGCGCCTCTGTCCGTCGGTCCGCCGCACTAAGCCTTGGATCGCGAGGGTGCTTGGTCATGGACGCCGGAACCCATCCCCACCGAGATACTATTTGCGCTTCAAATAAATATGATATTAACTCCAGCGCGCGTCCGCCAGGCCGCTATGGATATGAAGGAGAGAATATGCGAGCGATGGGCAAAATAGCGGCTCTGCTTCTACTGGGTACGGCACCGGTTCCGGCGTTCGCACAGGCCAGCTACGATGGCGCGGCGCGTATGTTCCGGCTCGATGGCGGCGACGTGACCTATGCGTTCAAGGTCAATGCACAGGGTATATTGCAGTCGGTCTATTGGGGCCGGCGCCTGCCCGATCGCGTCCCCTTGAGCGCTCCCGAACTGTCGGGCCTGAGCGGATTCGACATCGCCGCCAATGTCGTGCCGCAGGAATATGCCGGTCAGGGCGGCGGGCTCTATGCCGAACCCGCGCTGAAGGTCGCCTATCCCGATGGCAATCGCGATCTGGTCCTATACTATCGCAGCCACCGGATGGACGGCGATGCCGTGCATGTGACGCTGAGCGATCTGGACCGGCCGCTGTTCGTCACCCTGACATACCGGATCGATCGCGGCACCGGCGTCATCGCGCGTTCGGCGGTCATCGAAAATCGCGGCACCACGGACGTCCGGCTCGATCAGGTCGCCGCCGCCGGACTGACGCTGCCGGTCGCCTATGACTACAAGTTGCATTTCTCCACCGGGCGCTGGGCGGCGGAATGGACGATGCGCGAACGCGCGATCACACCGGGCGCCACCGTGCTGGAGAGCCGTCGCGGATCGACCGGAAGCGAGAACAACCCGTGGTTCATGGTGACCCGCAACGGCACCGACGAAGCCAAAGGCCCGGCCTGGATCGGCGCGCTCGCCTGGAGCGGATCGTGGCGGCTGAACTTCAACCAGGATGTGACCGGACGCATCCGCATCGTCGGCGGCTATAACCCGTTCGACTTCGCCTATCGCCTGCAACCGGGCGGGAAGCTGGAAACGCCGATCTTCTATGTCGGCTTTTCCGACGCCGGCAAGGGCGGCGCCAGCCGTATCTTCCACCGGTTCCAGCGCGAACAGGTGCTGCCACGGCATGGCGGTCGCCTGCCCTTGCGCAAGGTCCTCTACAATAGCTGGGAAGCGACCGAGTTCGACGTCAACGAGGCGGGGCAGATGGCGCTGGCCGAACGCGCCGCGACGCTGGGCGTTGAGCGGTTCGTGATGGACGATGGCTGGTTCGGCGGACGCAACAACGACCGTGCGGGCCTGGGCGACTGGAGCGTCAACCGTACGAAATTCCCCAACGGGCTGACGCCGCTGATCGACCGGGTCAAGGCGCTGGGCATGGATTTCGGCCTGTGGGTCGAACCGGAGATGATCAACGCCGACAGCGACCTGTACCGTGCCCATCCCGACTGGGTGATGCAGTTCAAGGGGCGTCCGCGCAGCGAGGGGCGCAACCAGCTGGTCCTCAACCTCGCGCGGACCGATGTGCGCGACTATGTGCTGGCGACGCTCGACGGCCTGCTGAAGACCAACGACATCGCGTTCCTCAAATGGGACTATAACCGCAACTGGTCCGAACCCGGCTGGCCCGACGCCGATGTCGCCGACCAGCAGGCCATCTATGTCGCCTATGTCCGCAACCTCTACTGGATCCTCGACGAGCTGCGCAAACGGCATCCGCGCGTGGAGATCGAGAGTTGTTCGGGCGGCGGCGGTCGGGTCGACATGGGGATCATGGCGCGCACCGATCAGATGTGGCCGTCGGACAATACCGACCCGCTCGACCGGATGGATATCCAGGACGGCTATACCCAGGCCTATGCGCCCGCGACGATGATGGCGTGGGTGACCGACAGCCCGCATTGGGTGAACCATCGCCAGACGACGCTGGCGTTCCGGTTCCTGTCGGCGATGCAGGGCGGGCTGGGGATCGGCACCAACCTGAACAAATGGCAGGAGATCGATTTCACCATCGCCCGTGCCTATATCGCCGCATACAAGCGTATCCGCGAAACGGTGCAGCAGGGCGACCTGTACCGGCTGAACCGTCCGACCGAGGCCGATCCGCGCTGGACCAACCTCTATGTGTCGGCCGATCGCAAACAGGCGGCGTTGTTCACCTTGGTCGCCAACACCCACAAGCTGGACGTGATGCCCGCCATCGCGCTCACCGGGCTCGACCCCGATGCGCAATATCGGATCGAGTCGATGGACGGGCAGAAACTGCCCGCCACCGTGCCGCCCGTCGCCAGCGGCGGCTATTGGATGCGGCATGGACTGGACGTCACGCTGAGAGGCGACTTCCAAGGGGTCGGCGTGATCCTGACGCGGCAATGATGCATCGCAATAAGTAATACAAAATTTTCGCTTAGCTGAGATAAACCCTGAAAAAATGCTGGACAGCCGTTTTAAAGTAATATTTATTGTGGGCCAGTCACAACAAAATGGGGGGATCGTCATGCGAAAATTTCGTCATAATGCGGCCTTGCTGCTGTCGGGAGCATCACTGCTGCTGGCCGGAACCGCACCCGCGCTGGCACAGGAGGCGCCGACCGCGCCCAGCCGAACGACGGAAGACGATCCCCTCAGGGAAGGCGACGAAATCGTCGTCACCGGCATCCGGGCCAGCCTGGCCAACGCGCTGGAGGTGAAGCGCGACACGATCGGGGTGGTCGACGGTATTTCGGCCAAGGATATCGGCGACTTCCCCGACGCCAATATCGCGGAATCGCTGCAACGCATCACCGGCGTCGCGATCAGCCGCACCAATGGCGAAGGTCGCGGGATCACGGTTCGTGGCCTGGGGCCGGAATTCAATACGGTCCTGCTCAACAACCGGCTGCTGTCGACCGATGCGGGTGGCCGGTCCTTCTCGTTCGACATCCTGTCGTCCGAACTCATCACCGGGGCCGAGGTCTATAAATCGTCGGAAGCGCGGTTCCAGGAGGGCGGCATCGGCTCGACGGTCATCCTGCGCACCGCGCGCCCGACCGACCGCGCCGGTCTGCGCTTTTCAGGCAGCGTCCAGGGGCGGCACGACAACACATCGGACACCATCACCCCGGTCGTGTCGGGCGTCATCAGCCATAGCAACGCCGATCGCACCTTCGGCGTGCTCGCCAGCGTGATCTACGACAAGCGTCGCTTCGCGCTGCGCAACATCTCGACCGATGGCTGGATCGTCAACCAGCGGGTCGACACCGATGGCGACGGCGTGCGCGAAAGGGCCGGGGTGGCGCTGCCGCGCACATTGAACTTCACCGCCAGCGAAACGAGCCGCGAACGCATCGGCGGCACCTTCGCGCTGGATTATGTGATCTCGGACAAGGTGCGCTTCGAGCTGGACGCGCTCTATACCCAGCAAAAGGCCGACAGCCGGACCAACCAGCTCGGCTATTATGTCGATCCGGCGCGGATCACGTCGGCGACGATCAACGCGAACGGCACCGCCACGCAGTTCACCGTGCTGCCGGCGACCGCCACCGCAGGGCTGGCCGCCGACCATATCGTGTCGACCGCGCCGCAGGATGCCCGCACCTATCAGATCGGCGCGCGCATCAAGTGGAAGCCGACCGACACGCTCTCCATCGATTTCGACGCGGCGCATTCCAATTCGCGCAATGCATCGGACCAGTTGTTCTATGTCGTCGGCGTGCGTCAGACCGGCGTGACGCCGACCTTCGTCCTGAACGGGCCGGACGGCCTGCTGACCATGACGAACATCCTGCCGACCAACGACAATTCGGCGGTGCGGCTGCATTGCTGTTCGGAACGCGGCGGGCGCAACGGCGATACGGTGAACCAGGGCGCGGTCGATCTGACTTGGGACCGCAACGGCTTTCTCGACAAGATCCAGGCGGGGCTGCTGTTCACCAACCGCAAGAAGATCACCGTCGCGCGCGAATCGCCGGAACCGCTCGGCTGCTTCTATTGCGGCTATCAGGCGCTGGCACCATCGTCGCTGTTCACCAATTTCAACGCCAATGTCCTGGGCCGCAACCTGACCTGGCTGAACTATGATCGCGACGCGCTGGTCCGCTATTGGGGATCGGCCGAGGCCGCCAACCAGGTCGGCGGATCGTCGCAATCGGCGATCGACGCGCGCAACCGGTTCCTCGCGGTGTTCGCCGGGAACAACAACAGCCTGAATCCGATCGACCTCGAACGTGGATCGGGTACCGTGCGCGAGAACACCTATGCCGGCTATGTCCAGGCGGCCTTCGCGGGTGAGATGGGCGGCGGCCGCTGGACCGCGATGGCGGGCGCGCGGCTGATCCACACCGATCTCTATGCCACCGGCTATTCGGTCACGCTGCTCAACGTCATCAAGAACCCGGCGGACCCTACGGCGGCGCAACCGGTCTATAGCCCGAACATCCCGGTCGATGCGCGCAACAACTATACCTATGTCCTGCCGTCGCTGAACTTCCGCTTCGACGCGACCGACCAGTTGACCTTCCGCCTCGCGGGGTCGCGGACGATGACCCGTCCGACGCTCAGCCGGTTGGGGCTGTCGCAGTCCTTCACCTTCCGCCCGCCCGATTCCAGCTCGGTCAGCGGCGGCAACCCCTATCTGCTGCCGTTCCTGGCGTGGAACGTCGATGCGTCGGCCGACTATTATTTCAGCCGGACCAGCTATGCGAGCATCGCCGCCTTCTACAAGAAGTTGCAGAACTTCATCATCTCCGCCCAGCGCGAAGAGGTGTATTTCGGCGAACGCTTCCTCGCCAACCGACCGTTCAACGCACAGAACGGCGATGTGTACGGGGTGGAAGCGGCGGTGCAGACGGTGTTCGACTTCCTGCCCGCGCCGTTCGACGGCTTCGGCGCATCGGCCAACTATACGCTGGTCCGCAGTTCGATCCGGTTCGATCCGACGCTGAGCAATCAGACGTTCAACGTCGAAGGGCTGTCGGATACCGCCAACCTCGTGCTGTTCTATGAAAAGGACGGTTTTTCGATCCGTGGCGCCTATAACTGGCGTGCGCCGTTCCTCGCTGCGACGTTCGGGGCGCAGAGCCAGCCGACCCAGGTCTTCGCCTATGACCAGATCGACCTGTCGGCATCGGCCAAGCTGAACGACTCGATTTCGGTCTTTGCCGAGGTGCTGAACCTGACCGACAACCGCTACCAGGATTATTCGCGGTTCGAAGAGCGGCGGATCACCGTATCGACGCAAGGCCGCCGTATCGGGGCGGGTATGCGGTTCAACTTCTGATCGGCTATGGAGGGGGGAGACCATGACGGCTTCCCCCTCCCCTTCACCGTTCATGTCCAGGATCGACAGCTTCATCCTCCACCGCGACGGCGGCATCCGCGTCACGCTGACCAATCTGGGCGCGACGCTGATGGCGATCGAAGCGCCGGACCGGCATGGTCGCCATGCGAACGTGCTGCTCGGCCATGCGCGGGTGCGGGACTATCCCGCCGCCGGTGCGCCGGGGCCCGACGCCTATATGGGGGCGACGTGCGGGCGCTATGCCAATCGGATCGCGGGCGCGACCTTCCCGCTGGACGGCGGGATCGTCCGGTTGGTGGCGAATGACGGGCCCAACCATCTCCATGGCGGCATACCCGGCTTTCACCGGGCGATCTGGCGGGTGGAACGGGCGGAGGCGACGCGCCTCGTCCTGGCGCACCACAGCCCGGATGGCGATGCGGGCTGGCCCGGCGCGCTGCATGTCACCGCCACCTTCCTGCTCCCCACGCCGGACCGGTTGCGGGTCGAGTATCGGGCGACGACCGACCGTCCGACGCACGTCAATCTGGTCGGCCATCCCTATTTCAACCTGTCGGGTGATCCAGCGACGACGATCCACGATCACCGCCTGCGCATCGCCGCCGACCATATCCTGTCGACCGACGAGGCTGCGCTGCCGACCGGGGAGCGCCAGCGCGTCGAGGGTACCCCCTTCGACTTTCGGACCTCGCGACCCATCGGTCGAGAGGTCCGTCCCGGATACAACCATAATTACTGCCTGGCCGGGGACGGCCTGCGCGAAGTTGCCTGGCTCGACCATCCGTCCAGCGGCCGCAGACTGACGATCGCGACTGACCGGCCGGGACTGCAATTCTACGACGGATACGCCTTGTCGGGCGCGTTCGCACCGCATGAAGGGCTGTGCCTGGAGGCGCAGGGCTGGCCGGACGCGGTTCACCACCCGCAATTTCCCTCCAGCCGCCTCGATCCCGGTGATCGCTGGCAGGCGGTTACCGAATGGCGCTTCGGCGTGACCCCGGCGTCATAACCGCCCCATCCTGCCGCCATCGGCAACCAGCTCCGCGCCGGACACGAAGCGCGCCCCATCCGAGGCGAGGAACAGCGCAAGCGAGGCGATATCCGCCGGTGTGCCGATATCGGCGGGATCGATCACCTCGATCCCCGCCGCGATGTTCGGGCTGGCGCGCAGCAGCGGCGTGTCGATCGCGCCGGGCAGGATCGCGTTGCAGCGGATGCCGCGCGCCGCCCCCTCGATCGCGGTCGATCGCGTCAGGCTGACCAGCGCGGCCTTGGATGCGGCATAGGAAGCGACCTCGGCGGAGGTGCGATGGGCATGGATCGACGCCACGTTCACGATCGCCCCGCCCGACGGCATGTGGCGCAACGCGTGGCCGGTGAACAGCGCCGGCGCGATCAGGTTGACCGCCAGCAAGCGCTGCCAGTCGGCGGCATCCTGTTCCTCGATCGGCTTGTAGATCATGATCCCGGCGACGTTGACCAATATGTCGAACCGCCCGAACCGGTCGAGCGTCGCCGCCACCGCCCGGTCGACAGCGCCCGGATCGGCGATGTCGCACGCGATCGCCAGATGGCGGTCGTCGTGGCGCAGTGCATCGGCAGTGCGGTCGACCATCGCGACCGCCGCCCCCGCGTCCGCCAGCGCGGCGGCGATCGCCCCGCCGATGCCGCCGCCCGCACCGGTGACGATCGCCACCCTGCCATCGAACCCCGTCACCATTCGCGTAGACTCCCATCGGTGCCGCGCCACACCGGATTGCGCCAGCGATGCGGAACCCGTGCCGCGTCGCGCACCCGCGCCTCGTCGATCGTCACGCCCAATCCCGGTCCGCGCGGCACGGCGACGCGGCCATTGCGCACCGTCAGCACCTCCGGATCGCTCAGATAGGTCAGCAGATCGGCATCGGCCTGGTTATAATGGATGCCGAGCGAGATTTCCTGGATCACGAAATTGGGCGTCGTCGCCGCGACCTGGAAACAGGCGGCCAGCGCCAGCGGCCCCAACGGGCAATGCGGGGCGAGCGCCACGTCATAGGCCTCGGCCATGGCGGCGATCCGGCGCCCCTCCGAAATGCCACCGGCATGGGCCAGATCGGGCTGCGCCACATCGATGACCGCGCGCTCGAAAAAGGGTTTGAAATCCCACCGCGAATAAAGCCGCTCCCCCATCGCCAGCGGCACCGTGGACTGGGCCGCGATCTGCGCCAGCGCTTCGGGGTGTTCGCCCAGCAGCACCTCCTCGACGAACAGCGGGCCGAGCGGGGCCAGCGCGTCCACCAGCCGCCGCGCAACCGGTTTGTGGACCCGGCCGTGGAAATCGATGCCCACGTCCATCCCCGTCTCGCGGACCATCGCCAGCCGTTCGACGGCGGCATCGACGGCACTGGGGCTGGCCAGCCATTCCATCTCCTCCGACCCGTTCATCTTGATCGCGTCGAACCCTTGCGCCTTGCGGGTAAGCGCGGCGGCGGCGACGTCGCTCGGCCGGTCGCCGCCGATCCAGGCATAGACGCGGATGCTGTCGCGCACGCGCCCGCCCAGCAGGTCGTGGACCGGCACGCCCAGCGCCCGCCCGCGCAAGTCCCACAAGGCCATGTCGATGCCGGAGATCGCCGACATCAGCACCGGGCCGCCGCGATAGAAGCCCAGGCGATAGAGCATCTGCCACGCATCCTCGATCCGGTCGGCGTCATGGCCGATCAGCCGGTCGCGCGCGGCGTCCAGCGCCCCCGCCACCGCCTCCGCATGGCCCTCCAGACTGGCCTCGCCCCAGCCGACGCTGCCGTCGTCGCACTCGATGCGCACGAACAGCCAGCGCGGCGGCACGAGAAAATGTTCGATCCTGGCAATGCGGGCCATGTCAGCGAATGCTCCGTTCGGGGGCCGCGCGCGTCAGCGACAGGCGCGGCAGGCGCCCCGTCTGGCGCAGCCGGTCGGCGATGACCGCGATCAGCAGGATGCCGCCGCGCACGACATATTGATAGAAGGTGGGGATGTTCAGCAGGTTCAGCGCATTTTGCGCCGCGCCCATGATGAGGACGCCGATCATCACCCCGCCGATCGTCGCGACCCCGCCCGACAACGACACGCCGCCCAGCACGCAGGCCGAGATCACGGCCAGCTCCAACCCGATGCTGGTATTGGGCTGGCCGCTGGTGATGCGCGCCGCCAGGATGATACCGGCCAGCGCCGCCATCAGCCCCTGCAACGCGAACACGATGATCCGCACCCGCGTGATCGGCACCCCCGCCAGCCGCGCGGCCTCCGCATTGCCGCCGATCGCCAGGATGTTGCGGCCGAACACCGTGCGGTTGAGCACGACGCCGAACAGCGCGAACCCGGCCACCATGATCCAGATCGGCCAGCCGATGCCCAGCATCCCGCCCGACCCCAGCGTGTAGAAGCGCTGGAGCGGGATGGCGACGCTCTGTCCGCCCGAGGTGAGGAAGGCGAGGCCGCGCACCATTTCCATCGTCGCCAGCGTGACGATCAGGGAATTGACCTGGAAACCGGCGATCAGCACGCCGTTCACCAGCCCGACCGCCAACCCGCCGCCCAGCCCGGCCAGCACGCCCAGCGTCACGCTGCCGGTCGCGCCCATCGTCACCGCCGCCAGCACGCCCGAAAAGGCGACCGTCGAGCCGACCGACAGGTCGACTTCGCGCATCGCCAGCACGAGCATCATCGTCGCGGCGATGGTGCCGACCAGCGTGACCGACAATAACAGGCCCTGTGCGTTGCGTACCGACAGGAAGTCGGGAACGAACAGGCCGAGCGCGGCGAGCAGTAGGACGAGCAGCAGCAGCGGCCCTGCGCGTGAAAGGATCGAGGAAGGCGTCATACGGGCATCGGCTCCCTGACAGATGAAGTTGTGGATTCGGGCAGCGCTAGCCGCAGCAACGTCTCGGCATTCGCCTGTTCGCGGGGGATGACGGCGGCCAGCGTGCCTTCGCGCATCACGGCGATGCGATCGGCGACGCCCAGCACTTCGGCCATGTCGGACGAGGCGAACAGGACGCTGCCGCCCGCTTCGGCGAAGCGGTACAGCCGGTCGTAGATTTCGCTGCGCGCGCCGACATCGATACCGCGCGTCGGTTCGTCGAGCAGCAGGACGCGGGCCTCCGCCATCAGCCAGCGGCCGATCACCGCCTTTTGCTGGTTGCCGCCCGACAATTGCGCGATCGGCGTCTCGGCGCTGGCGGTCTTGACCCGCATGTCGGCGATCACCGCCGCCGCGCCGTCACGTTCGGCACGGCGCCGCAGCCACGGCGTACCGCCCCGCAGGTTACGCCAGCCCATCGCGATATTCTCCCGCACCGAGGCCAGCGGGATCAGCCCGGCGTCCTTGCGATCCTCTGGGCACAGGCCCAGGCCGGCGGCGATCGCCGCGCGTGGATCGCCGGGCGGCAGCGCGACGCCATCGCGTAGCACTCGCCCCGCGCTCGGTCGTGCCGCGCCGTAGACCAGCCGGAACAGTTCGGAACGCCCTGCCCCGACCAGCCCGAACAGGCCCAGTATCTCTCCCTCCGCCACCTGCAACGACAGCGGCGCGCGGACCCCCGGCCCCGTGATGGCATCGATCGTCAACGCCTCGCGCCCCTTTGCGCGGGGGCGATAGTGATAGATGTCGGCGATCTCCCGTCCGGCCATCGCGGCGATCAGCCGGTCGGCGTCGCTGGGGCCGATCGGCGAGACATCGGTCACGTGACGCCCGTCGCGCAGCACCGTGGCGCTGTCGGCCAGGGCATAGACCTCTTCCATCCGGTGGCTGACATACAGGATCGCCGCGCCCCCCGCGCGCAGTTCGCCGATGATCGCCATCAGCCGATCCGTCTCCCGCGCGCTGAGCGAACTGGTCGGTTCGTCGAATGCGATGATGCGGGCGTCGCGCAGCAGCGCGCGGCCGATCTCGACCATCTGACGCTGGCCGATCGACAGGCTGCCGAGCCGCGTGTCCGGCGCGATCTCCTCGCCCAGCCGGGCCAGCACCGAAGCGGCGCGGGCGTGCAGATCCGCGCGATCGACCCAGCCGCCCCGCGCGGGCAGCGTACCGAGCATCAGATTCTCGGCGACCGACAGGTCGGGCACGAGTTGCAATTCCTGATGGATGATCGCGATTCCGGCATCCTGCGCGTCGCGTGGCCGGTGGAACGCACAAGACCGTCCATCAACCGCCAGCGTACCGGCATCGGGGCGATACTGGCCAGACAGGATTTTCAGCAGCGTCGACTTGCCCGCGCCATTCTCGCCGATCAACGCGCGCACCTCGCCCGCCGCGACGGTGAAGGATATGTCGTCGAGCGCGACAACGCCGGGAAACCGCTTGCCGACATGATCGAAGCGTAGCCTTTCGCTCATGCCATCGCCTCCTCGGCCAGGATGCGGCGGAAGTTGCCGCGATCGAGCAGGACGCCGCTGGTCAGCGTCAGCGGCGGCGGCGCCAAACCGTCGCGAACCCAGCGCGCCACCGCCGCCGCCGTGTCATATCCGTGCCGCCGCGCGCTGAGCAGCACGGTGGCGAAGAAGCCGGTCGGGATCGGCTTGGCCAGTTCGGCGATCGCCGCCTCCGATCCGCCGATACCGATGCCGATCAACGCGGCGGGCGACAGGCGCAATCCTTCGGCGGCGCGCACCCCGCCGACGACCGTCTCGTCATTGAGGCCGAGGATGATCCAATGGTCGATATCGGAATGCGCGGTCAGCACCGGTGCGGCGGCGGTGAACGCCCCCTCGGTATCGGTGGTCCGTTGCGGCGCATCGAACACACGCGCGAAGCCCGCCGCCCGCAACGCGCCGACCGCGCCCGCCGTGCGTTCGCGCCCGGTGTCGAGACTGTCATAGGCGATGCGCAACACGCCCGTGGTCGCGGGGGACCAGCCACGCCGCCCCGCCTCCGCCGCCGCCGCACGCCCTGCGACTTCGCCGATCGCGGTCGCCGAAATGCCGACATGCGGCACCGATTCGATCGGCTGTCCGTCCGCGCCGATCAGCCGGTCGTCGACCGATAGCAGCTTCATTCCCGTCCGCGCGGCGAACCCCGCAATGGCCGGGCCCAGCCGGGGATCGGGCGTGCAGATGACCAGGCCCCCGGCATAACGCGCATAGAGGGTCCACAAGGCGGAGAGCAGCCGGTCGCCATCCTCCGCGCCGATTTCGATGACCGAAAAGCCCAGATCGCGCGCCGCCGCGCGGGCGAAGCGCCACTCGTCCTGAAACCATTGTTCCTGCGGCATCTTCACGACGAAGCCGATCCGCACGCCGTCCGCTGCGGCAGAACAACCGCCCAGCGTGCCGCCCAGCGTCGTGGCGGCCAACGTGCCCAGCATCGCCCTGCGCGTGCTTATCATCGTGCCGCCCCCTCTCCTATCGGCTTGCATCCTGCTCTTCGTTATATATCATATTTATTGAAGGGAAAGGGCCAAGATGACCGATTTCGAGATCGTGGCGCGCGACGGCGTCGATCAACTGGGCGAAGGACCGCTGTGGCGGGTCGCGGACCAGAGCCTCTGGTGGGTCGATATCGTCGTCCCGGCGCTCAACCGGCTGACGGTGGCGACCGGGGTGGTCGAGCGCTGGGCGATGCCCGAACCGATCGGCTGGGTGGTGGACCGCGCGGGCGGCGGCCTGCTCGCCGGGTTCCGCAGCGGGATCGCGGCGCTCGACCCCGACAGCCTTGCGATCGACTTCTGGGTCGCGCCCGAGCCGGACCGGCCGCACAACCGGCTGAACGACGCGAAGGTCGATGCGACCGGACGGCTGTGGTTCGGGTCGAAGGACGATCGCGATCTCGACGACAGCGGCGCACTCTATGCAATGGGCTCGGACCGCCAGCCGAAGCGGCATGACGACGGCTATCGGGTCGCGAACGGCCCCGCCTTCTCCCTCGACGGGCGGTTCCTCTACCATGCCGACAGCGGACGGCGTGTCGTCTATCGCTTCGCCGTCGATGAGGATGGAGCGCTCGCCGAACGCACCCCGTTCGTCACCTTCGACCCGGCATGGGGCTATCCCGACGGCATGACCGTCGATGCGCAGAACTGCCTGTGGGTCGCACATTGGGGCGGCGGCGCGATCAGCCGGTTCGATCCTGAGGGGCGACGGATGCAGACGGTGGCACTGCCCGCGACCAATGTGACCAGTTGCACATTCGGCGGGGCGGGACTCGATCGGCTTTACGTCACATCGGCGGCGATGACGTCGCCGGGGACGCCGGCGGATGGGGCGCTGTTCGTGCTGGATGTCGGCGTCGGCGGCCGTCCCGCCACGGCGTTCGCCGGGTAAAGCCCGCTTGGCGCATTCTTGTCGCATGCCCTATGGGAAGGAGATGACAGAGGAATCCGGATCGCATGACGGCCGCAACCTGACCGCAAAGATCGTCGACGATCTCGGCCTGGCCATCGTCACCGAGCATTTCCGGTCGGGATCGCCCTTCCCGACCGAAGCGGAATTGTGCGAACGCTATGACGCCAGCCGCCCGGTCCTGCGCGAGGCGGTGAAGATGCTGGCGGCCAAGGGGCTGCTGGTCGGGCGCAAGCGGGCAGGGACTCTGGTCCAGCCGGAAGACAATTGGAACCTGCTCGACCCCGATGTGCTGCGCTGGATGTTGCAGCGTGACTTCTCGATCGACCTGTTGATCGACTTCACCGAAATCCGCCTCGCCATCGAACCGCGCGCCGCGACGCTGGCGGCGCATTCGGCGTCGGGGCCGCAGCGCGCCGCGATCATCGCCGCGACCGAACGCATGGCCGCCGCCGACCGGGGAGAGGAGGATGCGCTGGAGGCGGATATCGCCTTCCACATCGCGGTGCTCCGGGCGAGCAACAACCGGTTCCTTCGCCAGTTCACCGACCTGACGGAGACGACGCTGCGCTTCTCGATCCGGCGGACCAACGAATATAAGGGCGTGCCCCGCGCCAGCGCACGCGACCACAAACGCGTCGCCGATGCGATCGTAGAGGGCAATGCCACACTGGCGGGCACGCGGATGTACGAACTGATCTACGGCGCGCTGGAGTTGCTGCTGGTGGCGGGAAAGCACCCGCTGCGCCCCTAACCGCAGGGCGCGCCAGGGGGTGTCGGGGCGCGCGCCGGGGCGGCGGGACGCGGTTCGCCCGGGTGATAGGCGCGGCCCGCAATCGGTCCCAAAGGGATGGCGCGCAAATCACCGGCGGCATAGCGCACCGCCTGGTCGTCGAAATGGGGTGAAGCGGGATCGCCGCTCTGCCCGCCCGCCGATACCGACCAGGCGCGCGGCCCCTGCGGCGTGAATTCGACCATCGCGACGAAGCTGTTGCCGCTGGTCCCATAGAAACAGCGCTGCCCCGCCTGCCGCTCCACGCCGAACGACGCGAGCGACCCGAAATTGCCGCTGGTGAAGGGCACGGGAACGCTCGGCGCGCGGTCGTCGAAACGCGATACGATCGCCCCGCTCAGCCGCTGGAACCGGTTGACCCGCCCCCAGGCGATCGGACCACCGAAATCGGCATTCAGCCGCCGCCACCCATCGGCCAGCGCGGCGATCCGGTCGGCATCGCTGGTGCTATCGGCCAACCACGCAAAGATCGGGCGGCCCGCCGCCCGCGCCTTCGGCCCCTCTCGCCGCCAGAGCGCCTCGCCCCAATAGACTGCGACCGTCGTCGCCACCGACTCCAGCCCCCAGCGACGGTCCCATGCGGTCAGCAGCGCCATCGCCTGTCGAAGCTCTTCGCGGCGTGGATCGCCCGGCGGCAAGGCGGCGAAACCACGGGCCAGCAACGGGATCTGCTGATCGAATAATGGCAGGAAGGAATCGAACGCCGCATCGCGCAGCATGGTCGGCGTGAACCGCCGATCCCCGGACAGCAGAGCCGTGGCATGCACCCCGCGCGGGTTCTCACCGAACTGGTCCATATAGCGCGGATAGTCGGCCGGCCGTGGACTATCGGCACCGGAGGCGGTCCATGGCGCGTCGTTGACGTTCATCACCCAGCCGCTGCGAGGCCGCACGACCTGCGGCAGGTCGGCGAGACGGTGCAGCCCACGCCATGCCGTCGCCGGATCGCTGCCATCGACGGGACGGGTATAATCGAACCGGTCGTCGCGGACCGGCACGAACTGCGGATGGAGATAGGCGATCGTCCCGTCATCGGCGGCGAGAATGGTGTTGTTGGACGAATTGGCCTTGCGGTCGGCGACCCGCAAATAGTCGGCCAGCGTCGTCGCCTTGGTCCGCAGCCAGCTCTGCTCCAGCGCCGGACGCGGCGCGTTCAGCATCGCCACCGCGACCCAGCGCCCGCCTTCGCTGCGGATGATCGGCCCGTGCCGCGTCGCCAGCGTGATGAAGACCCGTTCGCGCAAGCCGCCATCGGTCGCACGTACCAGCAGCCGCACCGTGCTTCGGGCGAAGGGCCGCCACACGGTGCCGTCGCGCCAGCGGGCCGCATCGTCCCGCCCGCGCACCTCGACCGCAAATTCATCGATATTGTCCACGCCGCTCGACGTATGCATCCAGCCGAGCCGCCGGTTGAACCCCTGATAGACGAAGAACTGGCCCCAGGTCGCCGCGCCATAGACCGACAACCCCTCGTCGCTGCTGACCTGTTGCTCGGAGCGGAAGAAGAAGGATGTATGCGGGTTGATCCACAACAGGGCATGGCCGCTGGCGCTGCGCGACGGGCCGATGGCGATGCCGTTCGACCCCTTGGGCTCGACCAGCCGCCCGGCATCGGCCAGCATCGGGTCCGACGCCCGACGCGCGCCGGGCGTGCCGTAAAAGGCGGCGAGCGCGGTCGGATCGACCCCGCGTTCGATATCGCCGCCGATGCTGCCTTCGGAAAAGGCCAGCGCCATCCATGGCTCGAACCGGGTGATCCGCGCCGGGCGTACCGCAGGGTGATCGGCAAGATACTGGTTCAGCCCCGCCGCCCATGCATCCATCAGCCGCCGCAGCCAGGCCGGGCTGCGACGATATTCGGCGGGCAGGCGGGCAGGATCGACGAACAGGCGCTGACGCAGGTCCAGCCACAGGGCCGCTTGCCCCTCCACCTCCGCCAACCGACCCAGCGCGGTCAGATAATTGCGTTCGATCCGGGGAAAATCATCCTCCGCCTGGGCATAGATCATGCCGAACACCGCATCGGCATCGCTTCGGCCATGGACATGGGCGATCCCCACCTCGTCCCGGACGATGCTGACCCGTGCGGCATGGGGCGACGGCGCCGCCGCGCAGGGTAGCGCGCACGTCAGCGCCGCGCCGATCAGGAACAGCCTATGGAGGGCATGGATGCGGTGCTTCATTCGGTTCCCCTTTGCATCGCCATAAAATCATATATATTGGAACAGCGCAAGAATATGCAGGGAGCGTTCATGTCCATTCGCCTGTCCCCCGTCACCATCCCCGATTTCGGCCCGATCGACGAACCGCCCCCCCTGCCCGCCGAGCGTTACGCCGCGCGGTGCGATGCGGCGCTGGCGACGGCGGGTACGGACTGGCTGATGGTCTATGCCGATCGCGAGCATATGGCCAACGTCATGTTCCTGTCGGGGTTCGAGCCCCGGTTCGAGGAGGCGCTGTTGCTGCTGGGCCCGAGGGTTAAGCGGATCCTGATCACCGGCAACGAGTGCATTCCCTATGCCGCCCGCGCCGCGCTTCCGGGGCTGGAAGTACGCCTGTCGCAGACGATGAGCCTGCTGGGCCAGGATCGCACCGCCGCGCCGCGCCTGACCGATGTGCTGCGCGACGCTGGGGTGCGGCGGGGGGCGTCGGTCGGGATCGTCGGGTGGAAATATCTGGGCGAAGAGGAATGGGACCGCGACGTGGACGGACCGCCACCGCCTTTCCTGCCCGCCGCCTATCTCGGCGCGATCGCCGCCGTGGCGGGGGCGGACGGTGTGTGCGACCGGACCGAGGTTCTGCTCCATCCCGAACGGGGGCAGCGGTCGATCATCGATGCCGATCAGATCGCGGTGTTCGAGGCCGCAGCGGCACGCGGCTCGGCGATGGTCTGGTCGATCCTGTCGGGACTGCGCCCCGGCGACAGCGAACGGGCGGGCGCGGCCCGGATGGGCTATGGCGGCGATCCGTTCAACGTCCATGCCATGCTCGCTTCGGGCGGGCCGTCCGACGGATCGGTGATCGGGCTGGCCAGTCCGGGCGCGCGCGTGCTGCGCAAGGGGGACGGCGTATCGACAGCCATCGGGCTATGGGGGGGCCTCAGCGCGCGTGCCGGGTTGCTCGACGATGCGAACGACGCCTTCGTCGCCACCGCCTCCGCCTATTTCGCGGGGCTGCTGGCCTGGTATCGCCATGCCCGTATCGGTTGCACCGGAGCGGCCCTGCACGATGCGGTGGTGGAAACACTCGCCGCCGGTGGGTTGCGATCGCTGCTGAATCCCGGCCATTTGACCGGGCATGAGGAATGGTCCCACACCCCCGTGCGCCCCGGTTCGACCGATCGCTTTCGATCCGGCATGCATGTCCAGGTCGACGTGATCCCGACGCCGATGGCCGATGGCTGGGCGCTGAACTGCGAAGACAGCATCGTGCTGGCCGATGCGGCGCTGCGCGCCGATCTGGCGGAACGACATCCGACAGTGGCTGCGCGGATCGCGGCACGGCGGCGTTTCATGATCGACGTCATCGGGGCGGAAGTCGATGAAGCGGTGCTGCCCCTGTCGACGACACCGCTCTGCCTTCCCCCCTTATGGTTGCGCAGCGACGAGTTGCTCGTCCGCGCATAGCGTCCGGGCGGCGGTAACGCTCACCTCCCGGGCGCGATCGGCTCCTTTATCGGATGGATTTGCGGCAGGGCTTGTCTCCTGTCGCCAATCGGCTCACCATGCTTGGCACAAGGCACGGTCGGAACGGCTGGCCGACAATCACATGGGAGGATGGTCGATGAGGGTGATCCATGCCGCATTGGCAGCAATGATGATAGCGGTACCGCAGGCTTATGCGCAGACGGCACCATCCCCGAACGCCTCCGCCCCCATCGTCGAGGATTTCAAACCCTCCTCGCTCAACCAGCCGGGGCAAGCCTATCCGCAGGTCAATTCGCAGGGCTATGCCCGTTTCCGCATCGTCGCCCCCGATGCAAAGGCGGTGAAGGTCAGCCTGGGTCTCGGGGGGCGCGGCGGGACCGTGTTGACCAAGGGGCCCGACGGCACATGGGTCGGCACGTCCGAAGGGCCGCTGGACGAAGGCTTCCATTATTACCACCTGACCGTCGATGGCGGGACGTTCAACGATCCGGGGACGCTCAACTTCTATGGCTCGACCCGGTGGGAGAGCGGGATCGAAATCCCGGCGCATGACGCCGATTTCTATGCGCTGAAGGACGTGCCCCATGGCCACGTCGAACAGATATTGTTCCCCTCCCCCAGCACTGGCGCACAGCGGCGCGCCTTCGTCTACACCCCGCCCGGCTATGACCGGAATGCGCGGGAACGATATCCGGTCCTCTATCTCCAGCATGGCTGGGGCGAGGACGAGACCGCCTGGTCGAACCAGGGCCATGCCAATCTGATCATGGACAATCTGATCGCCGCCGGAAAGACGCGGCCGTTCATCATCGTCATGACCTATGGCATGACCAACGACATTCGCCCCGGCCAGCCCGGCGGATTGGCGGCATTCGATATCCGCCCGTTCCAGACGGTGCTGCTGAACGAGTTGATCCCCTATGTCGACGGGCATTTCCGCACCCTGCCGGACCAGCGCCACCGCGCCATGGCAGGCCTGTCGATGGGCGGGTTCGAGACCAAGCTGATCGCGCCCAAAAATCTCGACCGCTTCGCCTATATCGGGTTGCTCAGCGGGGGCACCGTCTCGCTGGACGACGTCAAGGCGACGCCGGGCTATCGCGACAAGGTCAAGCTGACCTTCGTCAGCTTCGGCAGCCGCGAGTTGGAGGGGGGCCGCTCGGGCCCGCCCGGTGGTCCGCGCAGCGACCCGCGCGCCAATGCCGAGGCGCTGAAACAGGCGGGGCTGAACAGCGTGTTCTTCGTCTCGCCCGATACGGGGCATGAGTTCCAGACCTGGCGGCGCAGCCTTCAGGCGATGGCGCCTTTGCTGTTCCGCGACTGAACCGGGTCGGGGCGGCTGACCCGTGCCCGCCCCGATCAGAGGATGCCCGGCGTTCGCAGGGCGATGGCATGGACGCTGTCGGTCGCGCAGAGATAGAGCGTCCGACCGTCCCGCCCGCCAAAGGCGATGTTGGCGCACGGCTTGGGCGTCGGGATGGTGCCCAGCCGTTCGCCATCCGGGGACCAGACCCCCGCCCCCTCGGCCACACCGGCATAGACGCGCCCCGCCCGGTCCACCGCCAGCCCGTCGGGAATACCGCGTTCCAACCGTGCGAAGACCCGGCGGCGGGCCAGTTTCCGCCCCTCCACCACGTCGAAGGCCAGGATCTCGCGCGGGCCATCGGGCTTCAGCGCCCCGCCCGTCTCGCTGACATACAGGGTGCGGCCATCGGGGGAAAAGACAATGCCGTTGGGCTGGTCCATATCCCCCTCGACCATGGTCAGCGCACCCGAGGGATCGATGCGATAGACGAACCGGCCCGGCTGCTCGGACTCGGCGCGTATCCCCTCATCGGGCACGGTGATGCCGTAGATCGGATCGGTGAACCAGACCGCACCATCGGCGGCGACCGTCAGGTCGTTGGGCGAATTGAGCCGCTTGCCCCGATAGCGATCGGCAAGAACGGTAATCCGTCCATTCGCCTCCTGCCGCACCACCCGCCGCGTCCGCTGCTCGCAGGTCAGCAGCCGCCCGCGCGCGTCGAAACAATTGCCGTTGGCGTTGTTCGAAGGCGAGCGGAAGATGCCGACACCCTTGGCATCGACGCGCATCATGACGTTGCGCTTCACGTCGCTGAACACCAGCGCGTTCCCGCGGCGGTCCCAGGCCGGTCCTTCGATCCAACGCCCACCGCTGTAGAGGGTCCGCAACGGCGCGGCGGGATCGACGATATCGGCCATGGCGGGCTGCGCCATGGCGGGGCTGGCGAAGGCCAGCAGCGAGAGGCCGGTTCCCGCCATCATCGCCCGGCGGTTGAGGATCGGACCGTCAAGGCCAGGGTCGGAATTCATCGGCATCGCATATCCTTGCGAGACTGGAGAAGGACCGCGCGGCGCGCACCGGCCGGTCGGGATGATCCTGAAAATCCACCGTAAAGACAAGCCGGACCGCACCCAAAGCCCATCCGACCCCAAATTATCCAATGTCGGACTTATCGCCCCCGCGAGAGCCAGCTTTTCCGTCCCTAATATGGGCAAGCAAGACTTGCCGTCGCCATGATCCTCTCTACAATTGTTCGACTATAAGCGAACGACATAGGGAGTGGAGCATGACCGAAACCGGCGCGGGGATCAGCCGCAGACAGGCGCTGGCCGGGGCGGCCTGGACGGGAACCGCGATGCTTGCCAGTGGCCCGGCGCAGGGCGCGGCCCAGGCCGGATCAAGGCCCCTCGCCCAGCGGCCGCCGATGGGCTGGAATAGCTGGAACAGCTTCGCCACCACCATCACCGAGGCGCAGGCGCGCGAAACGGCGGCGATCATGCGGGAAAGGCTGCTGCCCTTCGGCTATGACATCTTCACCGTCGACATCCAATGGTATGAGCCGGAGGCGTCGAGTTACACCTACAACGCCGCGCCGGTGCCCGCGATGGACGGCCATGGCCGGTTGATCCCCGCGCCCAACCGCTTTCCCTCCAGCGCCGACGGATCGGGCTTCACCAAGCTGGCCGCCGACGTGCACGCCATGGGGATGAAGTTCGGCATCCATCTGATGCGGGGCATTCCCCGGCTGGCGGTGAAAAAGAACCTGCCGATCCTCGGTACGCGCTACCGCGCCGCCGACATTGCCGATACCGGCAGCATCTGCACCTGGAACCCGGATATGTACGGCGTCGACATGACGAAGCCGGGGGCGCAGGCCTATTATGACAGCGTCTTCGCGCTCTATGCCTCCTGGGGTGTCGATTTCGTCAAGATGGACGATATGAGCCGCCCCTATGACGCGCACGCGCCGGAGATCGAGGCGGCGCACAAGGCGATCGGCGCGACCGGTCGCCCCATCGTCCTCAGCCTGTCGCCCGGCGAAACCCCCGTCATCCGCGGCCCCCATGTCCGCCGCTTCGCACAGATGTGGCGCATCTCGGACGATTTCTGGGATGAGTGGGCGATGCTGGAGGCACAATTCACCCGGCTGGAGAATTGGACGCCCCATCGCGGACCGGGCGGCTGGCCCGACGCCGACATGCTGCCGCTCGGGCGACTGGCACTCGGCAAGCGGGATACCAAGTTCACTCCCGACGAGCAGCGGACGCTGATGACGCTCTGGTCGATCGCGCGGTCGCCGCTGATCATGGGGGGCGATCTGCGCTATCTCGACGCGCCGACGCTGGCGCTGCTGACCAATCGCGCGGTGCTGGCGGTGAACCAGGCCTCGACCGACAACCAGCCGCACTTCGTCGAGGACGGCACCCGCATCTGGTCCGCCAAGCCCGAAGGCGCGGGCGGCGACCGTTACCTGGCGCTGTTCAACACCACCGACAATCCGAAGGAGGTGGCGATCTCGCTGCGGCAACTGGGCCTGACCGGTGCGGTGACGGCGACCGATCTCTGGGAGGGCAGGAGCCTGGGTCGCATCACGGGCCGGATGGCGCGGACCCTGCCCGCGCATGGCGCGGGGCTGTACCGGTTGCGGGCGGGCTGACGACATTCAGCCCCCTCCCCCCTGGACAGGGGAGAGGGGCGATGAGAGGTTGCACACGTACGACCTATGGATCACCGCACCGCCGGAACCACCCCCTTGGGCGCCGCCGCCAGCCGCCGGATCAGGTCGGTTTCCGCCTGGCGATAGGGCGTGCCGTCGGCGCGGAAAACCTCGTGGAACCAGATGGTGGGCTCCTCCAGCACATAGGGCTTCTTCCAGCTATCCCAGGGCAGCCGCGTCTGCGTCTTCCCGTCGACGAAGCCCCAGTTCATCATCGCCACATTGTACCGCTTGGCGATGGGCAGCGATCCGTCGAAGGTCGATCCGTTGCCGCGCGCCATATATTCGGTGCACAGGATCGGGCGCTTATAGGGCAGCAACTGCTTCACCCGCCGCTCGAACGTCTCGGGCCAGCTATAGTCGTGGAAGGTGATGACATCGGACTGCGACAATTGCAGCCTGTCCATCGCCGAGGTCCGCCCGCCGCCACTTCCATCGGGTGTCCAGTCATCGCCCTGCCACACGCCCGACGTCAGCGGCTGTGAAGGCTCCGCCGCGCGCGCCCAGTCGAACACCTGCGCCAGCAGTGCGCGGACCAGCGGCTCCTTGCCCTCCTGCCCCTTATACTGGTCCGCGCCATTGTCGGGCTCGTTCCACAGGTCCCAGCCCAGGATGCGCGGATCGTCCTTGAACGCGCCGATCACGCCTTGCACATAAGCGCGGTATTTCGGCCAGTTCGCCCGGTCGCGAAGTCCCGCCATGCCCGGTCCCTGCACCCAGCCCGAATTATGGACGCCGGGGATCGGCGGATGCTGCGGCCCCAGCACCGGGTTCGGATCCCAGCAACTGTCGAACAGCACGAACAGCGGGCGGATGCCGTGCCTTTGCGCGATGGTCAGGAATGCGTCGATGCGTCGTTTGAACCCTTCGGGGTCCTGCACCCAGAGCTGGTCGTGCAGGAACACGCGCATGGTGTTCATCCCGATCCCCTGCGCCAGCCCCAGTTCGTGATCGATCCGCTTGGGGTCCCAGCTTTCGACCTGCCACATCTCCAACTGGTTGATAGCGCTGGCCGGAGTATAATTCGCGCCGACCAGCCAGGGCTGGCGGTCATGCCAGGCCTTGGCCTGCGCCTCGGTCCAGCGGCCCCGCGCCTCGGCGGGCCCGGTCGCCAGCATCGCGACGATCGCCGCCCCCATGAACAGACGCATCCTCATCCCATCTCTCCCGCTTGGACGCCCGTGGTTCATGCCCGGGCTGTTGGTACGAATGTCCTTGATAAAGTCGGACTTATCAAGTGATGTCGCGATCGGAACGAGGCACGGCCCGGCACAGGGCACCCGTTGGAACGAGAGGATGCGGATGAGAGTGATCCCCTGTATCGCCGCCGGACTGGCGCTGGCCATGACCGGATCGGTCGCCGCGAAGAACCCGCAATTCGAAGGCGCCGATCCCCATGCGATGATGATCGGCGACGAGTTGTGGATCTTTCCCACCGGCGGTCCGGGGGGAAGCTGGGCGGCGGACCGGTTCGGCGCCTTTTCCAGCCGCGACCTGAAGAACTGGCGACCACGCGGCGAGTTGATCCGGCGCGACCAGATCGGATGGATCAAGCACGACGGCGCGCCCGAACATTTCCTCTGGGCGCCCGGCGTCGCGACGCGGAACGGAAAATATTATCTCTATTACTCGGTCGGCCCGCAGAACCCGACGCCCAGCCGGATCGGCGTCGCCGTCGCCGACAAACCGCAAGGCCCCTATCGCGACAGTGGTCGTCCGCTGATCACCGGCAACCAGGGCTTCGAAGCGATCGATCCGATGGTCTTTCCGGATCGCAAATCGGGGAAGACCTATCTCTATGCGGGCGGCAGCGCGGGCGCGAAGCTGCGCGTATGGGAGCTGAAACCCGACATGGTCACCATCGCCCGCGAGGTGACGGTGCCCAATCCGCCCGCCTTCACCGAGGGGGCGTTCATGCATGAGCGCAACGGCACCTACTACCTGTCCTACAGCCATGGCCGCTTCGACGGACCGGACTATTCGGTCCATTACGCCACCGCCCCCTCCCCCATCGGACCGTGGCGCTATCGCGGGCCGATCCTGACCAGCGACGACCGGCATCAGGGGCCGGGGCATCACAGTTTCGTCAGGACGCCGGACGGACGCTGGCTGATCGTCTATCACCGCTGGGACCGCGCGCCGGGGCCGGGACCCTTCCAGGGCGAGCGCGTCGTGGCGATCGACCGGATCGACTATGCCCCGGACGGCAGCATCCGTGCCGTCCGGATGACCGATGCGGATGCGCCCATCCTGAAAGCGGCACGATCCCGCTGACGCGACGCTTAAACTTTCATTAACCAATTGAATCAATTCCGAAATCGGAATTTCGGCATCGCATCCCGGTCCGCCGTGGTTCCGGCCTTCGCATAGGGGGAGGTCGCGAGCCCATGTGCGCAGATACGTGCGTGGCCTTCCCCGCCCGTCCCCGAACCGGGGACGGACATGTTATGGGAGGAACAGGCCATGCAGACCGAGATCATCGCCAAGGCGAGCCGCGCCACGACGACGACCAGCGCCGACGTCATCGAACTCGACACCCCCAGCATCGTCCGGTTGAACCTGGACCGCGCCCAGGTCGCGGCGATGGAGCGGCAGGGCGACGACCTGATCCTTCGGCTGGCGGACGGCAGCACGCTGCGCATCGATAACTTCTATCAGGCGCAACAGGGTGCGGTCAGCGATCTGGTCCTGCGCGACGAACAGGGCGGGCAGTGGCTGGCCCATCCCTCGGCGACGGGGGCGGGCCGGTTCACGGCGCTGGGCGACCTGGACGAGTTGCTGGGTGCCGGTGCGGCGGCGGAAGGCGCGAGTTCCTCCTTCATCCTTCCCGCCGTGCTGGGCGTGGCGGGCGTCGGCGGTCTGGTCGCGGCGGTGTCGGGCGGGGGCGGCAATGGCGACGGCCGGACGCCCGAGCCGCCCGCCGATACCGTGGCCCCCGGTCGTCCCACCGCCGTCTTCGGCACCGCCGGAAGCAGCGTCAGCGGGACCGGCGAGCCCGGCGCGACCATCCGCGTGACCGATGCCGCAGGCGTGGTGATCGGCACCGGCACGGTCGGCGCGGACGGCAATTTCACCATCCCCGTCAATCCGCCCCAGACCAACGGCCAGCCCGTCACCGTGACCCAGTCCGACGCGGCGGGCAACACTTCGCCCGGCCTGAGCGTCAACGCCCCGGACACCACGCCCCCGATCGCACCGACCGCAACCCTGACGGGACAGGGCACGACGATCACCGGCACGGGTGAGGCCGGTGCGACCGTCACCGTGCGCGACGCCGCCGGGCAGGTGCTGGGCACCGCCGTCGTCGGCGCGCAGGGCGGCTATACGCTGACGCTGAACACGCCGCAGACCAATGGCGGCACCCTGACCGTCGCTCAGAGCGATGCGGCGGGCAATGTCTCCCCCCCCACCACCCTGACCGTCGCCGACACCAGCGCGCCCGCCGCGCCGGTCGTTGCGCTGGGCGATGGCGGCGCCACCGTCTCCGGCACCGGCGAGCCCGGCGCGACGGTGCGGATCACCGGCCCCGACGGACAGGTGCTGGGCACCGCCACGGTCTCGGCGGACGGCAGCTTCGCCGCGCCGCTCTCCGCCGCTCAGACCAATGGCCAGACGCTGACGGTCACCCAGTCGGATGCGGCAGGCAACACCTCCCCCGCCGCCAGCGTGACCGCCGCCGACACCACGCCGCCCACCGCCCCGACCGCCACGATCGACGGACAGGGTACGGCCATCACCGGCACCGGCGAGGCGGGTGCGACCGTCACGGTGCGCGACGGCACGGGCCAGCCGCTGGGGCAGGCCACGGTCGATGCGCAGGGCAATTACAGCATCCCGCTGACCACTCCCCAGGCCAATGGCGGCACCTTGACGGTGGTGCAGAGCGATCCGACCGGCAACGCCTCCCCGGCCACCACCATCGCCGCACCCGACATCACGCCGCCCACCGTGCCGACCGCCATCGTCAGCGCGGACGGCACGACCCTGACCGGAACCGGCGAGCCGGGCGCGACGGTCAGCGTCACCGATGCGGGCGGCCAGCCGATCGGCACCGCCACCGTGGGCGTGGATGGCGGCTTCACCGTCGCCCTGCCCGCGGGCGCGGCCAATGGTCAGACCCTGTCGGTCGTGCAGACCGACCCTGCGGGCAATCTTTCGCCCGCCGCGAGCATCGCCACCCCCGATCTCGTCGCGCCGTCCGCGCCCACCGCGATCGTCAGCACCGACGGCACCAGCATCAGCGGTACGGGCGAACCCGGCGCGACCCTGGAGGTGCGCGACCCCGCCGGAACGGTGATCGCCACCGTCCTCGTGTCCGCTGCGGGCACCTATGACGTCGCGCTCACCACGCCGCAGGCCAATGGCGAGACGCTGACTGTGACGCAGACGGATGCCGCCGGAAACGCCTCCGCCGCCGCGACCGTCGTCGCGCCCGATATCACCCCGCCCGCGCCGCCGAGCGCGATCCTGTCGGCGGACGGCAGCTCGGTCTATGGCAATGGCGAACCCGGCGCGA
This sequence comes from Sphingomonas sp. 2378, assembly GCF_038084995.1. Lineage (NCBI taxonomy): Bacteria > Pseudomonadati > Pseudomonadota > Alphaproteobacteria > Sphingomonadales > Sphingomonadaceae > Sphingomonas > Sphingomonas sp. 2378. The sequence continues at coordinate 73,322 of NZ_JAXCMJ010000007.1, read as the reverse complement.
CGGTGCGTGTGGTCGATAGGAGCGGCAATGTGCTGGGCACCGCCGTGGTCGGCGCGGATACCAGCTTCACCCTGCTCCTGACCCCGCCGCAGACCAGCGGCCAGACCCTGGCCGCCGTGCAGGCCGATCCGGCGGGCAATGTCTCGCTGCCCAGCCAGGTCGGCGCGCCCGACCTGACCGCGCCCGATGCCCCCCTCGCCACCATCTCGCCCGATGGCACGAGCATCACCGGCACCGGCGAGCCCTTCGCCACCGTGACGGTCCGCGAGGCGGACGGTACGATCCTGGGCCAGGCGGTGGTGGGCGCGGATGGCGGCTTCACCGCGACGCTCTCGCCCCCTCAGGCCAATGGCGAGACGCTGTCGGTCGACCAGAGCGACCGGGGCGGCAACCTGTCGCCCGCCGCGACGCTGACCGCGCCCGACATCACCGCGCCCATAGGACTTACGGCTGCCGTCAGCGGTGACGGCGTCTTCGTCACCGGCAGGGGCGAAGCCGGGGCCAGCATCACCATCCGCGACGCGGGCGGCAATGTCATCGGCACCGCGACGGTCGCCGCCAACGGCGTCTACACCGCGACCCTGACCACGCCGCAGACCAATGGGGAAGCGTTGCAGGTGACGCAGGCCGATGCGGCGGGGAATGTCTCCGCCCCCGCCACCGTCATCGCGCCCGACATCACCGCGCCGCTCGCGCCGACCGGATCGGTCGTCGACAATGGCGCGACCCTGTCGGGGACGGGCGAGGCGGGCGCGACCGTCACGGTCCGCGCCACCGACGGCACCGTCATCGGCAGCGGACAGGTCGGCGCGGACGGCAATTTCGCCGTCATCCTGACCCCGGCCCAGGCCAATGGCCAGCCGTTGCAACTCGTGCAGAGCGATGCGGCGGGCAATTCGTCGCCCGTCGTTACCGTCACCGCGCCGGACACGACAGCGCCCATCGGCCTTACCGCCGCGATCAGCGCGGATGGCGGCATCGTGACCGGTCTGGGCGAGGCGGGAGCGACCGTCACGGTCCGCGATCCGGCGGGTGCCACGATCGGCACCGCGCTGGTCGGCTCGGACGGCAGCTATGCCGTCGCCCTCACTCCGGCGCAGCGCAATGGCGAGACGCTGCAAGTGACCCAGGCCGATGCGGCCGGCAACGCCTCCGCCCCCGTGACGCCCATCGCCCCGGACCTGACCGCCCCCGCCGCGCCGCTGGGGACGCTGGCGACGGACGGCACATCCGTAACCGGCACCGGCGAGGCGGGCGCGACCGTCACCGTGCGCGCCGCCGACGGCACCGTGCTGGGCAGCGTCGTCGCGGCGGCGGACGGCAGCTTCACCGTGCCGCTGTCCACGCCGCAGGTGAACGGCCAGGCCCTGTCGGTGGTGCAGGCGGATGCGGCGGGCAATGTCTCGCCCACGCTCGCACTGACCGCGCTCGACACGACAGCGCCGGTCGGGCTGACCGCAACGCTGGACGGCGGCGGCACGATCGTCAGCGGCCAGGCGGAGGCGGGCGCGAGCGTCACCGTGCGTGACCCCGGCGGACAGGTGATCGGTACTGGCACCGCTTCGGCGACGGGGGCCTATGCGCTGGCGCTGACCACGCCGCAATTGAACGGCCAGCTGCTTCAGGTGACTCAGGCCGATGCCACCGGCAATGCGTCCGCACCTGTCTCCGTCACCGCGCCGGACGTCACCGCGCCCGACGCACCGCTCTTCACGCTCGATGCGACGGGCGCCAATGCGAACGGCACCGGCGAAGCGGGCGCGACGGTTACCATCCGCGATGCGGGCGGCAACGTCATCGGCACCGGCGTCGTGGCTGGGGACGGCAGCTTCAGCGTGCCCCTGACGACCGCGCAGGCCAATGGCGGGACGGTGTCCGCGACGCTGACCGATGCGGGCGCGAACGTCTCGGGTGCGACCATCGTCGCCGCGCCCGACATCACCCCGCCCGCCGCGCCCGCCGCGACGCTCGATGCGACAGGCACCATCGTCACCGGCACCGGAGAGGTCGGCGCGACCGTCACCGTGCGGGATGCGGGTGGCGGTGTGCTGGGCACCACCGTCGTCGGCCCGCAAGGCAATTACGCCGTCACCCTGTCGGCGGCGCAGTTGAACAGCCAGGTGCTCAGCGTCACCCAGGCCGATGCGATCGGCAACCCCTCCCCCGCCACGATCGTCACCGCGCTGGACCAGACGCCTCCGGCGGCCCCCGTCGCGACCGTCTCCGCCGATGGCGCGACCGTGTCGGGCACCGGCGAGATCGGCGCGACCGTGACGATCACCGACCCGGTCGGGCTGGTGCTGGCCACGGTGCCGGTGGGCGCGGACGGCGGCTTCAGCGTGACGCTGGGTACGCCGCTGACCAACGGCCAGGTGCTCACGCTGACCCAGGCTGATGCGGCGGGCAATGTCTCCGCCCCCGGTACGGCGAACGCACCCGACCTGATCCCCAACGACACACCGCTCGCCCCGACCGCGACCGTCGCCCTCGACGGGGCGAGCGTCACCGGCACGGGTCAGCCGACGACAACCATCATCGTCCGCGATACGACCGGCGCGGTGATCGGCACGACCATCGTCGCCGGGGACGGCAGCTACACCGCCCTCCTCACCACGCCGCAACTGAACGGAGAGACGGTCCGCGTGACCCAGACGGATGCGGAGGGTGATGTCTCGCCCCCCGCCACCGCCATCGCGCCCGACCTCACCCCGCCCGCCCTGCCGGTCGCCGCGATCGATCCGACCGGCACGATCGTCAGCGGCTCGGGCGAAGTCGGTGCGACGGTGCAGGTCACCAACGCGGGCGGCACGGTGCTGGGCACCGCGACGGTCGGGGCGAATGGCAGCTATGCCACGATCCTGACCCCGCCGCTGACCAATGGCGAGGCATTGACCGTGGTGCAGATCGACGGCGGCGGCAATGCCTCCCCGCCCGCCGCCGTCACCGCGCCGGACCTGACCGCCCCTGCGGCTCCGCTGGGCATCGTCGCGGTCGACGGCACCAGCATCACCGGCACCGGCGAGCCGGGCGCGACCGTCACCATCCGTGGTGCCGGTGGTGCGGTGATCGGCACCGCGCTGGTCGCCCCGGACGGCAGCTATACCGCGCCCCTGACCCCGGTTCAGGCCAATGGACAGGTGGTGACGCTGACCCAGGCGGACGCGGCGGGCAATGTCTCGGTCCCCGTGCAGGCGACCGCGCCCGACATCACCGCGCCTACCGGCCTGACCGCCGCGATCAACAGCGCGGGCAGCCTGATTACCGGTCAGGGTGAGGCGGGCGCGACCGTCACCATCCGTGACGCGGGCGGCACGCTGCTGGGCACGGCGACGGTCGCCGCCAGTGGCAGCTATGCCGCGATCCTGACCACGCCGCAGGTCAACGGACAGGCGCTGTCGGTCACGCAGGCCGATGCGGCGGGCAACGCCTCCATCCCCGCCGCCGTCACCGCACCCGACCTGACGCCCCCGGCGGCCCCGATCGGCCTGGTCTCGGGCGACGGCACCACCCTGACCGGCACCGGAGAGGCGGGCGCGACCGTCACCATCCGGGGCGTCGGCGGGGCGGTGATCGGCACCGCCGTGGTGGCAGCGGACGGCAGCTTCACTGCACCGCTGACCCCGGCACAGGCCAATGGCCAACTCCTGTCGCTGACCCAGTCGGACCCGGCGGGCAATGTCTCGCCCGTCGCTCAGGCACCCGCACCCGATATCACCGCCCCCATCGGCCTGAGCGCCACGATCAATGGCGCGGGCACCGTCGTCACCGGCCAGGGCGAGGCGGGCGCCACCGTCACCATCCGCGATGCGGGTGGCGCGGTGCTGGGCACCACGGTGGTCGCCGCCAATGGCAGCTATGCCGCGATCCTGACCACGCCGCAGATCAACGGCCAGGCGCTGAGCGTCGTGCAGGCGGACGTGGCGGGCAATGCCTCCACCCCCGCCGCCGTCACCGCGCCCGACCGCACCCCGCCGCTGGCCCCGGTCGGCACGATCGCGGGCGACGGCACGAGCCTGACCGGCACCGGCGAGCCCGGCGCGACCGTCACCATCCGTGGGGCGGGCGGCGTCACGCTGGGCTCCGCGCTGGTCGCGGCGGACGGCGGCTTCACCGCGACCCTGACCCCAGCGCAAGCCAACGGACAGGTGGTGACGCTGACCCAGGCCGACCCGGCAGGCAATGTCTCGCCGGTGGCGCAGGCGACCGCGCCCGACATCACCGCCCCCATCGGCCTGACCGCCGCGATCGACGCGACCGGCGTGATCGTCACCGGGCGCGGAGAGGTCGGCGCGACCGTCACCGTGCGGGATGCTGGCGGCGCGGTGATCGGCACCGCCATCGTCGCGGCGAACGGCGCCTATAGCGCCACGCTGACCACGCCGCAGGCCAATGGGCAGGCGCTGACCGTGACCCAGGCGGACGTGGCCGGGAACGCCTCCGTGCCGACACCGCTGACCGCGCCCGACATCACCCCGCCCGCCGCGCCGACCGCGCTGGTCAACGGCGTCGGTACCATCGTGACCGGCACGGGAGAGGTCGGCGCGACCGTCCGCATCCTCGATCCGCAAGGCACGCTGGTCGGCACCGCGCTGGTCGGGGCGGACGGCAGCTACTCCGCGACGCTGACCACGCCGCAGGCCAATGGCCAGACGCTGACCGTGACCCAGGTCGATGCGGCGGGCAACGGGTCGCTCCAGACCCCGACCCTCGCCCCCGACATCACCCCGCCCGCGCCGCCCGCCGCCGCGATCAACGGGCTGGGCACCATCGTCACCGGCACCGGCGAGCCCGGCACCATCGTCGAGGTCCGCAATGCCGGCGGCACCGTCCTGGCCAGCGGCGGCGTGACGGCGGGCGGCACCTTCGCCCTCACCCTGCCCGTCCCGCAGGTGGCGGGCGAGACGCTGAACGTGGGCCTGCGCGATGCGGCGGGCAATGTCTCGGCCACGGTGTCCGTGATCGCGCCCTTCGACATCGTCGCCTTCGACAACACGGCCACCGCGCTGGTCGATCTGGTTCCGGTCCAGACCAACCAGAATCTGGGCAATGCCAATTACACCGCGCTCGTCTCGCTCGGCCTGGTCAATCTCGATGCGCAGGTGCTGGCGATCCCCAATGTCCAGTTCACCGTCCAGCCGGGTCATACGCTGGATGCGACCTTCACCTATGACGCGACGCTCAACCTGGGCGTGGCGAGCGGTTATTCGGTGGTGGTCCAGCGGTTCGACGGCACCAATTGGGTCGCGGTCAATGGCGGGAGCGGCAATTCGACGCTGCTGGAGGTCGGGCTGCTGAACGGCAATCTGGTCGCCAATGCCGATCTGGGGCCGGGCCAGTATCGTGCCTTCGTCTCGTTCGACAATACGCTGGGCGTCGGCCTGCTCGGCGGGTTGAGAGTCGCCGGGGTCGATTCCGACTTCACCGATATCGGACAGGTCATCCCGGCGCTGACCACCGGCAACGTCATCACCGATGTCGGACCCGGCGGACAGGTCGATGTGGTCAGCCCGCAGACCCGGGTCGAGAGCGTCACCCTGAACGGCGTGACGACCGCCGTCGTCGCCGACGATACGGTGATCGTCGGGCAATGGGGCACGCTGACCATCGATCGCGACGGCAGCTACAGCTACACGCCCAATGCCAGCGCCACCGTGCTGGGCAAGGTGGACAACTTCACCTACACGCTGCTCGACGCCAGCGATGGCGAGCGGGAGAGCGCCACGCTGTCCATATCGATCGGCAGCCCCGATGTGACCGGTGCGCCGATCGCGATCAACGATACCGCCATCGCCGCCGCGACCTTCGCCAATGTCGTGGAAACCCGCGCTCCCGCGATCGACAGCAGCTTCGCCACCCCCACGGCGGCGGTGCTGAACGGGCCGCAGACCGGGCGGATCGTCGACAGCTTCACCGTCGAGCCCAACAGCGTCGCCAACGTCACCCTGTCGGCGGTGATCGCACCGGGGCTGTCGGTCCTGCCCAACTATACGATCACCGTCACCAATGCGGCGGGCACCGTTGTCGGCACCGCCAACGGCGTCGCGATAGCGGGGGTCGGCGGGCTGCTGGGTTCGGGGATCAGCGTGACGCTGCCCAATCTGCCCTCGGGCACGTACAACTACACCGTCACCAGCACCAACATATTGGGGGCGGGCTATACCACCAATGTCTATGTCGGCGAAACCATCACCCATCTCGACCAGTTCACCCTGACCGGCACCACGCCGGTCAGCGGCGACCTGCTCGCCAACGACACGCTGGGCAGTCCCTTCCTGGGCATCAAGCTGCTCAGCGGCGGCGCATTCGTCGAGGTCGGCGATACGCCGCTGACCCTGAACGGCGCACACGGCACGCTGACCATCGATGAGGTCGGACGGTACAGCTATCAACCCTTCTCGACGCTGACCTATGCCGCGACCGATCCGGTGGACCGCTTCACCTATCAGATCGTCCAGCCCGACGGACAGGTTTCGACCGCCCGGTTGGACGTGGCGATCGACCTGAACAACGGCGTCGCGCCGGCCTTCCCGACCGCGACGATCACCAGCCTGTCGGTGCATGATGCCGTCACGCTGGACGCCGATGTCGTGCCCCTGTCGCTGACCGCGCAGACCGCCAACCATATGACCGCCGACCATGCGACGCCGGACCATGCCACCGATGCGCAGGTCACCCTGTCGCTGATGGAAGGACAGGGCAGTCTGGAGGACGTGCTGTCGCGCTATCTCGACGCTCAGCAAGGCATGGCCGAACCGGCCCCGACCGACTCAAGCCTGCACAACGTGCCGACCGTCCCCGACACCCCGCTCGTCGCGTCGGAGCCGATCGATCCGCTCGGCTATCTGACCGTTTCGGTCGATCCCGAACATGACCGAACGACGCAAATGCACGCCATCTGACCGTCTTGGCCAGCGATCCGGAAACGGAGTTGATTTCCAGTGCCGAAGGGGTTTCCCTTCGGCACTAATTTTCAATCTGTTAAATATGTTAGCCGGAACCTCCGCGGCAATTGATAAGAAGAGGCCGTGATGGAACCGCAGTGGCGAGACCGCTACCATTTGCGATCGGGGAGGATCATGACGGCTATGCTCGCCTTTCTGGTCACCACAGCGGCGGGCGCTGAGCCCGCCGTGACGATGGAAAGCGCGATGCATGAGGTGCTGCAATGGCACCCCGCCGTCACCCAGGCCGCCGCGACCGTCGAGGCGCGGGGTGAGGATGTCGAGGTCGCCCGCGCGGGCTATCTTCCCCGGATCAGCGCCGGGGTCGGCAGCGGCTATGACAGCCGCCTGGGCAGCATCTGGCGTCCCCGCCCCCAGGTCTCGGCATCGCAGATGCTCTTTGATTTCGGCAAGGTCGCGGGCGCGGTCGATGCCGCGCGCGCGGGCACCCGGATCGGGCGCGCCGACATGCTGCTGGCGGTCGACGGGCTGATCCGCGACACCGGCTATGCGATGATCGAGGTGCAGCGCAACGCCGCGCTGCGCGACATCGCGATCGAACAACTGGCGCGCATCCGCGAGATCGGCGATCTGGTCGAAAAGCGCTTCGGCAAGGGCGCGACGACCCGCTCCGACGCGCTCCAGGCCCAGTCGCGCGTCGCCGCGGCGGAGGCGACCTTGACCCGGATCGAGGCGGAGCAGCGGCGCTGGACCACCGGCCTGTCCTTCCTGCTGGGTCGCGACACGGCCCCGGCGGTCGATCCGGGCGTCCCCGACTGGCTGATGGCCAGTTGCACCCGCGCCGCGACGGTCGAATGGGCGGACGTCCCCGCGATCATGCGCGCCCGCGCCCAGTTCGAGCAGGCGACCGCCGAGAGCCGCCGCGTCCATGCCGCGCGCCTGCCCACCGTCGCGCTGGCGGGCGATGCGGCGGCGGATGTCAGCTCGCCCTTCTCCGACCGAAGCCTCTATAATTTCGGGCTGAACGTCAGCAGCGACGTGTTCGGCGGCAATGCCGTGCGCGCCCGCGTGCGCAGCGCCGATTACGGCGTCCGCGCCGCCGAGGCCGCCGAACGCCAGGCCCGCAACGAGGTCGCCTCGCAACTGGCCGAAGCGCAACAGCAGATTGCCGGGCTGTCCCAGCTTCTCAGCACGCTGGCGGCGCGGCAGGACAATATGGTCGAGACGGGCAAACTCTATCGCCTGCAATATCTCGACATGGGCACGCGCACGCTGGTCGACCTGCTCAATGCCGAGCAGGAATTGCAGCAGGCGCGCTTCGACGCGGTCAATACGGTCCACGACCTGCGACGGCTGGCGATGGAGTGCCTCTATGTCTCGGGCAAGGCGCGGGACGATTTCGGGCTGACCGGCACCGCGATCCGGGGCGTCACCCTGTGACCGCCGCCACCCTGCCGCCGACCGGCCCGCTGGCGTGGATCGACATGCTGGGACAGGTCGCGCGGCATTACCGCATGCCCTTTGCCGAGCAACGCGCGCGGCTGACCGCCTTGTGGCAGGGCGACGACGGGGAGGAGACGCGCGTCCGGGCGATCGCGCGCGCCTCCGGCCTGTCGGTGCGTTTCGTCGCGCCGGGCGCGATCAAGCTGACGAGCTGGCGGCTGCCGGTCATCGCCTGCCTGACCGATGGCGAGCTGGCGCTGGTCACCGGGATCGATGCCGAGGGGCAGGTCGAGTTCATCGTCGCGGGCGAGGACGGACAGGCCGTGCAGCGTCCGCTGACGATGCTGGTCGAACAGACCCGCCTGTTCGTCGTTCCCCGTCCGGCGCGATCGGCGGCGGATGTCCGGGTCGACAGCTATATCCGCCCCTTCGAGGAGCATTGGCTGCGCAGCCTGCTGCTTCAGGACGCGCGCAGTTATGGCAATGTCGCCATCGCGTCGGTGGTGACCAACTGCCTGGGGCTGGCGGGCGTGCTGTTCTCGATGCAGGTCTATGACCGGGTGGTCCCCGCTCAGTCGATGCCGACGCTCTATATCCTGTTCCTGGGCGTGCTGCTGGCGACCGGGTTCGATTTCGTGCTGCGGCGGCTGCGGGTCGGGATCACCGATATTCTCGGCAAGCGCGCCGATCTGCGGCTGTCGGACCGGGTGTTCGGCCATGCCCTGCGCGTCCGCAATCGGGCACGGCCGACCTCGACCGGCACCTTCATCGCGCAGCTTCGCGATCTGGATCAGGTGCGCGACATGCTGACCTCCACCACCGTCGCGGCGGTGGCGGACCTGCCCTTCTTCCTGCTGTTTCTGGTCATCCTGGCCTTTATCGGCGGGGTGCTGGCGCTGGTGCCGGTGGTCGCATTGATCGCGCTGCTGCTGCCGAGCCTGCTCGCCCAGCGCCGCCTCCGCGCCTATGCCACGGAGTCGATGCGCGAAACTTCGCTGCGCAACGCCCTGCTGGTCGAGGCGGTGCAGGGGATCGAGGATATCAAGGCGCTTCAGGCGGAGGAGCGGTTCCAGCGCCAGTGGAACCATTGCAATGCGGTGGCGGGCGAGGCGCAATTGCGGCTGCGCGGCCTGACCGCCAGCCTGTCGACCTGGGCGCAGAGCGTGCAGAACGCCGTCTATGCCACCGTCATCTTCGTCGGCGCGCCGATGGTGATCGCAGGCGACATCACGACCGGCGCGCTGGTCGCCACCTCGATGCTGGCCAGCCGGATGATGGCGCCGATGGGGCAGGTGTCGCACCTGCTCGGCCGCTATCAGCATGCCAAGGTCGCGGCGAACAGCCTGGACCAGATCATGGCCTTGCCGGTCGACAACCCGGACGCCGAACATCGCATCCCCCTGCCCTCCGCGCGCGGCGGCTTCACCCTGCGCACGGCGGTCTTCTCCTATGCCGATCCGCAATCGCCTCCGGCACTGACCGTCCCCCGGCTGGAGATCGCGGGCGGTGAGAAGATCGCGGTGCTGGGCCGCAACGGGGCGGGCAAGTCGACCTTGCTCCAGGGCCTGTCGGGCATGTTGCAGCCGGTCTCGGGCGAGGTGCTGCTCGACGACCTGGCGCTGCATCAGATCGACCCGGCGGATGTCCGGCGCGAGGTCGCACTGCTGACCCAGAACAGCCGCTTGTTCCACGGCACGCTCCGCGAGAACCTGACCATGGGCGCGCCGGTGGCGGGCAATGACGCGATCCTGGCCGCGCTGGAGATGGTCGGCGCAGTCGATTTCGTCCGCCGTCTTCGCGACGGGCTGGAACATGTCGTGCTGGAGGGCGGGCGCGGCCTGTCGGGGGGCCAGCAACAGGCGTTGCTGCTCGCCCGGCTGCTGATCCGCCAGCCGCAGGTGATGCTGCTGGACGAACCCACCGCCGCGATGGACGAAGCCTCCGAGCGCCAGTTCATCGCGCGCTTCCAGGAATGGAGCCGCGACCGCACCGTGGTGGTCGCCACCCACCGGATGCGGGTGCTCGACTGGGTCGACCGGGTGATCGTGATCGACAACGGCCTGATCCTGCTCGACCAGCCCAAGGCGCAGGCGCTCGCGACGCTCCAGGGCGCGGCGCGGAGCCAGGCGGCATGAGCGCGACGGCGACCTTCGACGACCGGCCCTTTGCCGATGAGGGCGGCGCACAGTTGCTGGCCGCACGGCGGATGCTGTGGGTGCTGACCGCGCTGTTCCTCGTGGCGCTCGTCTGGGCCTGGTTCGCCGAACTGGACGAAGTGGCGACCGGCACGGGCCGGGTCGTGCCGACCAGCCGCGAACAGGTGCTGCAATCGCTGGAGGGCGGCATCCTGGCCAAGATGCTGGTGCGGCAGGACGATATCGTGAAGCCGGGGCAGGTGCTGGCCCAACTCGACCCGACCCAAGCCGGATCGACCGTCGAGGAGAGCGCCGCCAAGTATCGCGCCGCACTGGCCGCGCAAGCCCGGTTGCAGGCGGAGGTGAACGGCACGCCCCTGACCTTCTCGCCCGAGTTGAACGACTTCCCCGCGCTCAAGGCGGAGCAGCAACGCCTCTATGACGCGCGCCGTCGCAGTCTGGCGAGTTCGCTGGGACTGATCGACGAATCCCTCGCGCTGATCGGGCGCGAGGTCGGGATCGGCGAGTCGCTGATCGAGGTCGGCGCGGCGAGCAATGTCGAGGTGCTGCGCCTGAAGCGCCAGCGCGCCGATCTGGACCTGAAGAAATCCGACCTGCGCTCGCAATATACCGTCGAGGCGCGGCAGGATCTCGCCAAGGTCAGCGAGGAGGTGGAGGCGCTGGCCCCCGTGGTGCGCGGCCGCTCGGACACGCTCAGCCGCCTGACCCTGCGCTCGCCGGTGCGCGGCGTGGTCAAGAATATCGAAGTGTCGACCATCGGCGGCGTCATCCCGCCGGGCGGCAAGATCATGGAGATCGTGCCGATGGACGAACGCCTGCTGGTCGAGGCACGAATCTCGCCGCGCGACATCGCCTTCATCCGCCCCGGTCAGCGCGCCAGCGTCAAGATCACCGCCTATGACTATGCGATCTTCGGGGGGCTGGAAGGCCGGGTCAGCAGCATCTCGCCCGACACCATCCGGGACGAGGTGAACCCGGACGTCTATTATTACCGCGTCTTCGTGCGGACCACGGCGGACTCGCTGGTCAACAAGGCGGGCAAGCGCTTTCCGATCGTGCCCGGCATGATCGCGACCGCCGACATCCACACCGGCAGCAAGACCGTGCTGCAATATCTGCTCAAGCCCCTCAACCGTGCGCGCGAAGCGATGCGCGAGCGATGAGCCGCACCCTTTCCCATCCGCCGCAATCCAAGGGCATGGATCGCCCATGGCCTCAGCTCAGGATATTCGCATGCCGAAAACCATGGCCGCGGGCCACCATGTTTCCAACGGATTCGGAAGGGTCCCCGGACTGCGTTCCCAGGGGGAGGGCCGCGCCACCCTGGTCGATCTGGCGCGGCAGACCCAGGCCATGCGCGCCAATGTCGCGGAGTTCTTTCCGCGCGACATCTTCCGCGATTCCGCCTGGGACATGATGCTGGAACTGTTCATCGCCGAGAAGGAGAGCCGTCCCCTCTGCGTCAAGGAACTGATCCTGGTCTCCGGCGAAAGCTCGACCAGCGCGCTGCGCCGGATCGACCGGCTGGAAAGCGCCGGGCTGCTGCGCCGACGGACCGACCCCGCCGATCACCGGCGGCTGGCCGTCACCCTGACGCAGCGTGGCACCGACGCGATGACCGCGATGCTCCGCCACCTCTATCTGACCATGGGCGACGGCGACGGCCATTAGGCCCTGCCGGGACGCCCTACCAACGCGCGTCCCATCCCAAGGTGAAGGTCCGGCCCCGCCCGGCGAAGAAGGCGAAATTGTCGTTCGGCAGGCGCGTGTCGCTGTTATAGTCGATATAGAAGCGGTTGAAGATATTCTGCGCGCTCAGCGAAAGCCCGCCGAATCGGGTCTGGTAGCGCAGATAGGCGTCCGTCACGGTATAGCCGCCGAAATTGTTGCGCGGATCGGGCTTCGCCTTGCCGTGGAAGCTGCGCGACAGATACATTTGCGTCTGCACCCGCGCCGTCACCGGCCCGGAGGCGAAGTCGGCGGCGGCGTTCATCCGGTCGGGCGAGATGTTGGTGCCGTCCAGATCGGTATCGACGATCCCGTCCGGGTTGCGCGTATCGCTGTCATAGCGGCCGATCAGATGCGCATAGCCGGTCGTGACGCGTAAGCCCGGGACCGGGGTACGCAGGCCCAGATTGATCTCCAGCCCCTGTATCTCCACCCTCTGGCGCTGCACCTGGAAGATGCCGTTGCCCAGTGCCAGCAGCACCTGGCCGTTGTTGCTGGTCGACCAGAAATAGGTGGTGCTGGCATCGAACGGCCCGCGCTTCACCTCCACCCCGATCTCGCGATTGTTGGAGATGACCGGATCGATCGCGCGGAAACTGCTCAGGTCGGTGCCGGGCGTATCGACCGCGCGGGTGATCCGCCCGATATCGGCCATGGTGAAGCCCTCGGCATAGCTGGCATAGGCGCGGATGCCGGTCAGCGGTTCCACGATCACGCCGCCATTGGCCATGATCCGGTTGAAGCCCGGTTCGCCGCCCTTGACGCTGACCCCGCCATAGGTCGCCAGGTTGCGGCCGTCATAGGTGTTGGAGGCCAGCGTGCGGTAATCGGCGATGCGGACCTTCGCATTCTCCCACCGCGCGCCACCGGCCAGCCGCACCACGCCGTCGAACAGCTTCAGATTGGCCTGGACGAAAGGGGCCAGGCTGCGGAAATCGGCGGGCGGCACCCAGACGCGGTTGGTCGCGATCAGCCGCTGTTCCGACTTGTCGGCCAACGCGTCGAAGCCGATCGTCGCCACCAGCGCCTCGAACCCCGGCACCGCACGCTCATAGCTGGCGCGCAGGCCCAGCTTGCGCGAACGGTTCTCCGACTGGTCGAACAAGGTGCCGACCGGGGCGATCGCCGGGTCCTGGAAGGTCGGGATCGGGTTCGGCTCGCCGCCGAACGTGTCGTAGGTGCGGTTGAAGAAGAGTTGCGCGACCAGATTGCCGCCCGCCACGTCATGATCGGTATAGGATAGCGACACCGCCTCCGCCAGGTTGGCGGCGGGCTTGCCCGGCGGGTCGCCACGCACCGCGCTGGTCGGCAGGCCGGTCAGGCGGTTGCCCGCCAGCGGGACGAAGCGCCCCTCCCCGTTCAGTTCGTAGCGATTCAGGATCAGGTCGAACCGCCCGCTGTCGCGCACCTGCGCGCCCAGTCGCGCAAAGACGTCGGTGGCGCGCGAATCCTGCGTCTCGCCCTGGGTCAGGTTGATGCCGATCCGGCGACGACGCGCATCGTAGAAGACGCCGCGCCGTTCATAGGACGCGCCCACCGTCGCGTCGAACATCCCCGCCTTATACTGGACCAGCCCCGCGACCTTGCCGCCCGGCGAGTCCGACTCGAACCCGTTGGCGACGGTGCCCTGCACCAGCGTCCGGCCCGACAGCCCCTCGGTCGTCGGCGGGCCGACCGTCACCTGGTTGACGATACCGCCGGTCCCGCCAATCCCCTGAAGCGCGTTGGAGCCATAGATCAGCTCGACCCGATCGACGAAGAAGCCGTCGATGGTGAAGCCGTCCCGGCTGCCGTCGCGAAGCGGCGTCGTCTGCGGAATGCCGTTGATCGCATAGAGGGGCGAGCGACCGCGCAGCGTCTCCCCCGCACCGGACAGCTTGCCACGCGTCGGCGAGAAGCTGGGCGTCAGCGTCGCGACCGCGTCGGTCACGCTGCCCGAGATCGCGATCTGGCGGTCCAGCGCCTCCTTGTCGATGATGTCGATGGTCAGCGGCAGGGCATTGGGCGGCAGGACGGTGCGCGCGGCGGTGACGACCACTTCGCGGTCCTGCGGCATGTCGGTCCGCTCATCGGACGCGACATCGGTCTGTGGCTGGCTCTGCGCCAGCGCGCCGGAGGCCCCCGCCATCAACGCCGTCAGCGATGCTCCGAACACCATGGTCCGGCGCATTCCATAGGCCACGCTCTTCCCCCAATGCTTCATTCCTACCCCGTAACCATTGACGTTATCCGCACGGTCGCCTAACGCAAGTGATTATCAATAACAAGGGCTGACAGGCCGGTGATTTCGACCCGCACGATCCTGTTCCAGATTCACTGGTTCCTGGGGATCACCGCCGGACTGGTGCTGGCTGTGATGGGCGTCACGGGTGCGCTGATCAGCTTCGAGCCGGAGATATTGGCGGCGACCAATCCCGGCATCGTCACGGTGGCACCGGGGCATAGCGCGCCGCTTTCCGCCCCAACACTGATCGCCCGGATCACCGAGCAGAGGCCGGACGCGCGCATTGCCCGGCTGGTGGTCGAGAGCGACCCGACCAAGGCGGCCTTTGTCGGCTATACCTTGGGCGAGGATAAGACGCGGCTGAACGCCTATGTCGATCCGACGACGGGCCGAATGCTGGGCGAGCCGCGCGGCGCGGGTTTCTTCGAGACGGTGGAGGAACTGCATCGCTGGCTCGCGCTGCCCGGCAAAGGGAACGGCATCGGACGCCAGATCACGGGTTTCGCCGCGCTGTCGCTCATCTATTTCGCGCTGTCGGGTCTCTATCTGCGCTGGCCGCGCAAGCCACTGGACTGGCGCAACTGGTTCGTGCTCGACCTGCGGATGACCGGGCGCAACCTGTACCGGGCGCTCCATGCGGTCATCGGCGGCTGGGTGCTGATCTTCTATCTCATCAGCGCGGGCACGGGGCTGTGGTGGTCCTATGACTGGTACCGCACCGGGGTCCGGCACCTTCTGTCCAGCGAACAGGCCGCGCATGGCCCGCGCGAGGGCGGCAAGGGCGGTCGGGGCAAGCAAGCCGCGCCCGTCGACCTTGCGACCATCTGGCAGCGTTTCGATCAGGCGACCGACCATCATCCCTATGAGCGCGTCACCGCCTCGGTTCGCGACGGCGTCGTCCAGTTCCGGGGCAAGCTGGCCGATGGGCGGCATGACCGCGTCTCCGATGAAGTCAGCATCGACAGCAGGACCGGGCGCGTCACCTCCAACCAGCCCTATGCGAAGCGTCCCTTGGGTGATGATATCGTCACCAGCGTCTATGAAATCCATCGCGGTGCCTATTTTGGTCTGGTCGGGCGGATCGCCATGACGCTGGCCAGCCTGACCATGCCGCTGTTCACCATCACCGGCTTCCTTCTCTATTTCGCACGGCGGCGGCGGAAAGCGGCCCTGGGCGCGATCCTCACCGATACGGCTCCGGTCCCGACAAAGGCGGCGGCCACCCTGGTCGCCTATGCGAGCCAGACGGGCTCCGCCGAGCGGATCGCCCGGCTGACCGCACAGGCACTGCCCGGCGCCGCCGCGCTGCCCATCGCCTCGCTGACCGCCGAGCAACTGGCGCGGATCGACCGGCTGTTCGTCGTCGCCAGCACCTATGGCGAAGGGGAGCCGCCCGACGCCGCGCGCGGCTTTGCCCTGACCATGGCACGGACGCCCGCCGACCTGTCGCACCTCTCCTATGCCGTATTGGCGCTGGGCGACCGCGAATATCCCGACTTCTGCGCCTTCGGGCACCGGATCGACCAGTGGCTGCACAGCGGCGGCGCGCAGCGGCTGTTCGACGCGATCGAGCAGGATGGCGAGGATGCCGATGCGCAGCGCCTGTGGCAGCAGCAACTGGCCGGGCTCGGCGCGCGCACCGACCAGCCCGATTGGGCCCCCGCCGCCATGGCCGACTGGCGGCTGGTCGAGCGGCGCCTGCTCAATCCGGGCAGCAGCGGCGGTCAGACATGGCACATCGCGCTGGAACCGCTGGCGGGGCCCGCCGACTGGGCGGCGGGCGACATATTGGAGATCCTGCCCCGACAGGACCGCCGCCGGGTCGACGCCTTTCTGGCGGCCACCGGGCTGGCCGATACGCCGGAACTGCGCGAGCGGCTGATGGACAGCATCCTGCCTTCGGAGGCGGGGCCCGGTTTCGACTCCACCGCGCTGCGTCCCCTCGCCCACCGCGAATATTCGATCGCCTCGATCCCGGTTTCGGGCCGCGCCGAGCTGATCGTCCGGCTAGCGGAGGCGGAGGATGGTCTGCCGGGGCTGGGATCGGGCTGGCTATGTCATGGCGCGCCGCTGGGCTCGGTGGTGCGGGCGCGGGTCCATGCCAATGCGGCGTTCCACTCGCCCGCCGATCCGGCCACGCCGATGGTGCTGATCGGCAACGGCACGGGCCTGGCGGGCCTGCTCGCCCATCTGCGCGGACGCGCGGCGAGCGGTGGCGGACCCGTCCTGCTGTTCTGGGGGGAGCGGCATCCCGAACATGACGATTATCACCGCGAGGAACGCCGGGCGCTGCTCGATGCCGGTGTGCTGTCGGGCATGACCACCGCCTGGTCCCGCCTGGGCCATGGTCCGCGCTATGTGCAGCACGCGCTGACTGACGCGGCGGATGTGCTCCGCGACGCGGTGGCGGCGGGCGCCGCGCTCTATGTCTGCGGCAGCCTGAAGGGCATGGCGGGCGATGTGCACCGCGTGCTGACCGATATCCTGGGCGACGACATGCTGGAGGATATGGCGGCGACGGGCCGCTACGCCCGCGATATCTATTAACCCGCCGCCCCGTCATCGGGGCGATAGCCCAGTTGCTGCGAAATGCGGGCGGTGGTCTCGGCCAGGATGCGCCGCGCCTCCTCGATCGTCACCGATTGCGAGCCGTCGATCGTCTCCAGGAACGGGATGGTCAGCGCCGCCATGCAGTCGCCGCCGAACCCGAACACCGGATAGCTGATATCGGTGACGCCGCGCGTGATCGGGCTTTCGCGCAGTTCATAGCCTTGCGCGCGCACCCGTTCCAGATCCTCGATCAGGCGGGTGCGCCCGATCGGCCTGCCCTGCGCCAGTTCGACCCGGTCGACGATCCGCCCGAACTGGGCGCGCGGGGCGAAGGCGAGCAGCACCTTGCCCGAGCAGCTGGTGACGATATCGATCGACGCGCCCATGCGCAGCGCAAAGCCGCGCGTCCCCGGATTCTCCTCGCGCGCGATGACCAGCCCCGCACCGCCCTCGATCACCACCAGGTGACAGGACTGCCCGACCGTCAGCGCCAGCGACTGCATCTCGGGCAGCGCGGCGGCGGTCAACTGGCGCGCGGGCGTGGCGCGATAGGCTATGTCGAGGAATTTGTACGTCACCCGGTACCGATCGTCGATCGGCGACTTTTCCAGATAGCGCGCCTCTTCCATCACCACGACGATGCGGAACAGCTCGCCCAGCGAGCGACCCAGCGCGGTCGCCATCTCGCTGACCAGCATGCCCTGCGGATGGCTGGCGAGCAGTTCGATGATGAGAAACGCCTTGTCCAGCGCGGGCGCGGCATAGCTGCCCTTGCGGACACGCCCCTCGACCGTCTTGCCGCCCTCACCCGTCATGCCATCCCCTTCCATCGTCATCGGATTAGGACGACGCCGGATGGCGGGCAATAGGGCATGGGGTCAGGCGATGGTGACGATCGCCTTCAGCACCGAATCCGCCTCCGCGATCAGTTCGGGCAGGCGGCGGGGCGCCTCGTCCAGCGTCAGCGCATGGGTGCGGATCGCGTCGGTCGGGATCGCGCCGCTGCGGATGCTGGCGATGACATGGTCGAAATCGACCGACAGCGCGTTGCGGCTGCCGATCAGCGTCGTCTCGCGCTTGTGGAATTCGGGATCGGGAAAGACCAGATCGTCCTTGCACACGCCCACCAGCGTGAAGCTGCCGCCATGCGCCAGCCAGTTCAGCCCCGCGCGCATTGCATGGATATTGCCCGTCGCGTCGAAGACATGGTCGAACATCTCGCCATTCGTCATCGCCGCCAGCCGCGCGGCCATATCGACATCGGCGACCACCCCCTCGGCAAAGCCCAGATGCTCGCGCGCATAGGCCAGGCGCGGCGCGCGGGTATCGACCAGCACGATCCGCCCCGCCCCCGCGATCCGCGCGAACAGGGCGACCGCGATCCCGATCGGCCCCGCGCCGATGACGATCACCTCCTCGCCCGCCGTCAGCATCGATCGCCGCACGGCATGCGCGCCGATCGCCAGAAACTCGACCATCGCCGCCTGGTCGAGCGACAGGCCCTCCGCATCGATCACCGCGCTTTCGGGCACCGACAGCATCTCGCACATGCCGCCATCGGCATGGACGCCCAGCACGCTGATCCGTGCGCAGCAATTGGGTTTGCCCCGGCGACAGGCGCGACAGGTGCCGCAGGCGATATAGGGATTGATCGTCACCACCTGCCCGACCGCGAAGCGCGAGCCCGATGGCACCTCGACCACCTCACCCGCCAGTTCGTGCCCGATCAGGCGCGGATATTCGAGGAAGGGGTGCTTGCCGCCATAGATATGATAGTCGGTGCCGCAAATCCCCGCCCGACGCATCCGCAGCAGCACCTCGCCCTCACCCCGCACCGGCGCGGGGCGATCCTCCACGCGGATCTCGTTCGGCCGCACACAGACCAGAGCCTTCATTCCACCCTCTTCCACATTCCTATATGCGACCATGCTCTCACATATGCCATTGAAGCGCTAGTGCAGGATGGCTAGTCTGGCAAGAATTGCTCTCGGGGCGACCGATGGTACGCATCCGGGGGCGACATGAGAGAAGAGAGGAGGCCCGTTATGGCCCGACGCCTGTGTTTCGCGCTCGATCTGGTCGCGGATGCCGAACTGATCGCGGAATATGAACATGCCCATGCCGCCGGACGCGCCTGGCCCGAGGTGACGGCGGCGATCCGGGCCAAGGGGTTCCTGGCGATGGAGATCTGGCGCACCGGCGACCGGCTGTTCATGATCGCCGAGGTCGCGGACGACTGGCCCCGCGCCATCCCCGCCGAACTGGCCGCCACCGATGCGCGCTGGGAAGCGGCGATGGACCGCTTCCAAAAGCCCCTGCCCCATGCCGCACCGGGCGAGAAATGGGTGGCGATGGAGCGCATCTATTCGCTGGACGAACAATGACCGGCGTGGCCCCCGCCAGTCCCTGCATCCTGCAATTCGGGACCAGCCGCTTCCTTCAGGCGCATGTCGACCTCTTCGCGGAGGAAGCGCGCGCCGGGGGACAGGCGGTGCCGCCGATCGTCATCGTCCAGACCACCCGAGACCCGGAGCGGGCAAAGAGGCTGGCGGGATTTGCAGATCCGGCGGGTTTCCCGGTCATCCTGCGCGGCTTGCGTGAGGGCGCTCCCTTTGAGCGGACCGTCACGATCCGTAGCGTGCGCGAGGGGTTGAGCGCCGCCGCGCAATGGGATCGGCTGACCCGGCTGGCCGTGGAAGAGGCGACGCATATCGTCTCCAACACCGGCGATAGCGGCTATCAGGTGCCCGACAGCGATCGCATCGCCCCGGACGAAGGCGGGGTTCCGGTGAGCTTCGTCGGGATGCTGACCGAATTGCTCCATCGCCGGTGGCGGGCGGGTGGTGCGCCCGTAACCATGCTGCCGTGCGAGTTGGTCGCGCGCAACGGCGACACGCTGAAGGGCGTCGTCACGGGGCTCGCGCGCGAACAGGGGCGCGACCCTGCCTATCTCGACTGGCTGGAGCGGGCCTGCGTCTGGGCCAACACGCTGGTCGACCGGATCGTCAGCGAACCGCTCTCCCCTGCCGGGGCGGTCGCCGAACCCTATGCGCTCTGGGCGGTCGAGCGGCAGCCGGGGCTGATCCTGCCCTTCACCCATCCCGACATCGTCCTGACCGACGATCTGGAGCGATATGAGCGGCTGAAGCTGCACATCCTCAATCTCGGCCATAGCTGGCTGGCGGCGCGCTGGCATGCACGGAGCGGCGCGGCGGACCAGACGGTCCGCGCCGCGCTGGCCGATGGCGAGACGCGGGCGGCGCTGGAGCGGGTGATGGTGCAGGAGGTCATCCCCGGCTTCGCCGCGCATGGGCTGGCCGAAGAGGCGCGCGATTATGCCGCGGCGACGCTGGAACGGTTCGCCAATCCGTTCCTCGACCACCGGCTGTCGGATATTTTTTCCGGACATGCGGCGAAGATCGACAAGCGGGTCGGCGCGTTCATCCGCTGGGTCGATGCGACGGGGGGGACGGTCGCGATGCCGGAGTTGCGGATGCTGGTGGAGCGGGCCTGAACTTCCCTACCTCCGTTCAGCCTGAGCGAAGTCGAAGGCCAAGGGATTCCCGTGCTCTAAGGTCGGGGGCGTGCACTTCGACTTCGCTCAGTGCGAACGGGCGTCGAAAGTCCCTCCTCACGCCGCGCGCGGCAGACAGGCCGGCCCCTTGGCCCCCGCCGCCTTGTAGGTCAGGACGAACTCCTGATGCCCCAGCGCCTCGGACTTGGTTTCCGCGCCCGCCGACACCGCAACGATCAGGTCGACGATCTCCGCCCCCACTTCGTCCAGCGTCGCCTCGCCATAGAGGATGCGACCGGCATTGACGTCCATGTCGCCTTCCATGCGCGCGTACATTTCCGGGTTGGCCGCAATCTTGATGACCGGCGAGATGGCCGAGCCGACCACCGAGCCGCGCCCGGTGACGAACAGGTTGATATGCGCCCCGCACGCGATCAGTTCGCCGATCTCGGCATTGTCGACGATATTGGGGAAGCCGAACTTCGGGTCGCCCGCAGGCACCACATCGAGCAGATACAGCCCCGGCCCCGGCGCCTGTTCGGCGGGCAGGATGACGCCGGTGATCGGACGGCTGCCCGACTTGGCATAGGCGCCCGCCGACTTCTCCTCCTGGCTCGACAGGCCGCCTTCGGCATTGCCCGGCGCGAAGCTGCCATAGCCCATCGCCCGGTAATAGCGTTCGGCCTGCGCGACCGAGGCGATCAACGCGTCGGCCACCTCCGGCGTCGCGGCACGCTCGGCCATATGGCCCTCGCACCCAATCATCTCGCCGGTTTCCTCGAAGATGCAGATCGCGCCCGCATCGTACAGCGTGTCGAAGGCGCGACCCACCGCCGGGTTGCCGGTGATGCCGCTGGTCCCGTCCGACCCGCCGCAGATGGTGCCGATCACCAGCTCGGACATGGTCATCGGCACCCGCACGGCCTGCGCATCCGCCGCCGCGCGGACCCGCTCGACCGCCGCGATCCCCGCCTCCATCGCGCCGCGCGTGCCGCCCGACTGCTGGATGACGATCGTCTCGACCGGACGCCCCTGTTCGCGCGCATTGGCGGCCAGCGCCTCGCGGTTGAAGCTCTCGCAGCCCAGCGACAACAGGACGACGCCACCGACATTGGGATGCGTCGTCAGCGACTTCATCATCGCCAGCGCATAGTCATTGGGGTAGCAGCCGGGAAAGCCGATCAACTGCACGCGCGGGTCGTCCATGCGGTCGACGATCCGTCGCGCGACATGATGCGCACACTCGACCAGATAGACGACGACGATCGCGTCGCGAATGCCCTTGCGGCCATCGGGACGTGCCCAGGCCTGCCAAGTCGGTCCGGTCATGCCCATCGTCATGCGTGATCTCCGTGCGCGTCGCGCAGATGCGCGGGAATATAATCGCTTTGCATATTGTGCATGTGGACCCAGCCCCCGGCGGGCGCGTCCTGCGTCATCGATCCGATGGGCATGCCGTATTTGATGACCTTGGCACCGGCCGCCAGCGGCACGACCGCCAGCTTGTGGCCCAGCGCCACGCGCTCGGTGATCAGCAGGTCATGGCCGTCCACGACGATATGCTCGCCCGGCTCGACCGTGCGGCAGCAGACCGCGACATTGTCCGTCGGGGTCAGGCGGATCGCCGCGACGCTCATGCCACGTCCCCCGGAACGGGCGCATCGGGGCGGACGAGCCCTTCGTCCCGCAGCTCCGCCCAGAAGGCGGACGGAATGGGTTCGGCATAAAGACGCATGGTATCGGCCACTTGTTGCGGATCGGCGATGCCCGGAATGACGCTCGCGACCTGGGGATGCGCCAGGACGAAGGCGAGCGCGGCGGCGGGAAGCGAGACATGGTGCCGCGCCGCGACCTTTTCCAGCGCGCGGACCTTGTCCAGCACGGCGGCGGGCGCGGGGGCATAGTTGTAGCGGGCGGCGGCCTCGCTGCCCGTCGCGAGGATGCCGCTGTTATAGGGCCCGCCGACGACGATGGCGGTATCCGCCTCCGCGCAGGCCGGGAACAGCGCGTCCAGCGCCCCCTGTTCCAGCAGCGTATAGCGCCCGGCGAGCAGGATGACGTCGAACCGCGCCACCTCCATCAACTCCAGACAGACCTCGACCTCGTTCACCCCCAGCCCGAACCCGGCGATCGCGCCCTCGTCGCGGAGCCGCTCCAGCGCCTTGAGGCCACCGCCCGCGATCAGTTGCTCGCGATATCGCGCATCCGCCTCGCCATGCGTGACGCGGCCGATATCGTGGATGAAGGCCAGATCGACCCTGGCCAGCCCCAGCCGCTGAAGGCTGTGCTCATGGCTGCGCATGATGCCGTCATGCGTATAGTCGTAGCGCATGCGGAAGGGCATGGCGGTGTGGAAGCCATCGCGCTCGCGATCGTCGGTGATGCCCGCATCCGGGTCCATCAGCCGCCCGACCTTGGTCGAGACGATCACGTCGCCCCGCCCGCGCAGCGCGTCGCCCAGCCGCCGTTCGCTCAACCCCCGGCCATAATGCGGCGCGGTGTCGAAATAGCGGAAGCCGGCGTCCAGCGCCGCCTCCAGCGTGGCGGCGGCCTGCGTATCGCTCATCGCGGCATAGAGATTGCCCATCGCCGCCGCGCCGAAGCCCAGTTCGGGAAGCCGACAACCGGTCCGACCCACCGGGCGGCGGGGAATATCGGTCATAGGTCCAGGTCCAGTCGATAGATCCGGTTGGCGTTGCGGCCCCACAGGTCACGTCGCTCATCCTCCGAAAAGCCCGCCAGCAGCGTCTCATAGGCGCTAAGCGTCCGTTCGAGATCGGCGGCCAGCCGGTCGGTCGGGAAATTGGTCGCGACCATCACGCGGGAGGGGCCGAACCGGTCGATCACCTCCGCAATGATGTCGGCGAAACCGGCGGGATCGAAACGCGGCCCGATAAAGCCCGCCCCCGACAGCTTGATCGCGGCATGCGGCATGGCGGCGAAGGCGATCAACCCGGCGCGCCATTCCTCCAGCCCGTCCGCCGGGATCGGCAGCGCGAGATGGTTGAGGATGACCGGCACCTCTGGATGTCGAACCGCCACCTCAGCCAGCCCCGCCAGTTGCGCCGGAAAGCCATGGAAGTCGTAGCTGAGCCCATAACGCCCGAGCAGCGCATAGCCTTCCCGCCAGCGTGGATCGCGAGTCAGATCGCGATCATAGGCCCGGCGCGCCGCATCGGTCGGGTGCCAGTTGATCAGGTGACGGATGCCCTTCACGCGAGGATGCGCCGCCTGCCATGCCAGTTGCGGCTCGACCGCCGGATGGTCCAGTTCGACCCGCGCGACGATGCCGCTCGGCAGTCCGTCCGCATCGGCGACGCGATTCAGCCAGACGGTCTCGTCCGCGCCCTGATCGGGATGCGCGCCCGCATCGACATGCACAGCGCCGACCAGGTTCCACGCGGAAAGCTCCGCTCGGTAATCGGCGATCCGATAATCCCCGGCGATCGCGGCGGTGGCCGCATCGTCCAGCCAGGGATAGCGCAGCACGCCATGATCCCACAGGTGGAAATGCGCGTCGACAAAGGGAGGGCGATGCTGGCTCACGCCATCGTCCATCCGCCGTCGATGACGTGCATTTGCCCGGTGGTATAGGCGCTCTCGTCCGAAGCGAGATAGAGCGCGAGTGCCGCGATCTCCTCGGCCCGGCCCAGCCGCCCCATCGGCTGGCGCGCGATAAAGGCAGCGCGGGCCGCCTCCGCATCGCCGGTCGCGGCCAGACGCTCGTCCAGGCTCGGCGACTGGACGGTGCCGGGGCAGATCGCGTTGCAGCGAATGCCTTTGCCCACATAATCCAGCGCGACCGAGCGCGTGATCCCCGCCACCGCGCCCTTGGACGCGCAATAGGCATAGCGGTTGCCCACGCCGATCACCGCGCCCGCGACCGACGCCATGTTGACGATCGCCCCGCCGCCCCGCGCGATCATCGCGGGCAGGAAGGCCTGGAGCATATGGGTGATCGCATGGACGTTCAGGTCGAAGGACAGCCGATACCCGGCGTCCTGCGTCGCCAGCAGGTCGCCCGCATCGACATAGCCCGCGCAGTTGAACAGCACGTCCACCGCCCCCGTCCGCTCACCGAACGCGGCGATCGCCGCCGGGTCGAGCAGATCGAGCGTCTCGGTCTCGCAACCTTTCAGCGTCGCCAGCGCGTCGGCGTTGCGATCCACCGCGATCACCTGCGCCCCCTCGGCGGCGAACAGTTCGGCGGCAGCGCGGCCGATACCCTGGCCCGCGCCGGTCACGATCGCACGCCTGGCCTGCAAACGGCCCATCACTTCATCTCCTTGTGACGCTTTATCAATATGGCGAAGGCCGTGACGACCGCGAAGCTGACGGTTGGAACCAGCATCGCGGCGGTGATCCCCGCACGGTCGGACACCAGACCCATCAGCGCAGTCAGCCCCGCGCCGCCGATGATCGCCATGACGATCAACGACGCACCCGCACGGCGCAGCGGCCCCAGCCCCTCGATCCCCAGCGCGAAGATCGTCGGGAACTGGATCGACATGAAGAAGCTGGCCGCGACCAGCGCGATCAGCCCCGGCCAGCCGCCCAGCAAAACGGCCATGGCGGTCAGCACGATCGACGCGGTCGCGAAGACGGTCAGCAGCCTGACCGGCTCCAGCCTCGCCATCAACGCGCTGCCCAGAAAGCGCCCCGCCGCGAACAGCACCAGCGACACGAACAGCGCATCGGCCCCGCCCCGCTCGCCCAGCCCCGCATTGGCCTGCGCATAGCGGATGGTGTAGCTCCACACCCCGACCTGCGCACCGACATAGAAGAATTGCGCGACGACCGCGCCGAGCAGCCGGGGACGGCGGAAGACATCGACGAATCGCCCACCGCCACTGGCGTCGCCCGCCCGCGCCGGAGCCCCGGCGGGGAAGCGGACGAACGCCGTCGCCAGCGCGAAGAGCAACACGACGATCGCGATCGCAACATAGGGCGGCGCGATCGCCTGCACCTCGGCCTTGTAGAAGGCGGTGCGGGCGGCGGCGTCCATCGTCGCCAGCGCGGCCTCGTCATGCTCGATACCCGACAGGATGAAGAAGCGCCCGATCAGCACGCCGGTGATCGCGCCCAGCGGATTGGCCGCCTGCGCCCAGTTGAGCCGCCGGGTCGCGCCCGCCGGATCGCCCAGCTCGCCCATCAACGGGTTGGCCGAGGTTTCCAGGAACGCCAGTCCCGCCGCGATGACGAACAGGCCGAGCAGGAACAGTTGGTACAGGCTGGCCGCAGCAGCCGGATAGAAAAGCAGCGCGCCGGTACCGTAGAGCGTCAGCCCCAGCACGATCGCCGCCTTATACCCATAGCGCCGCATCACCAGCGAGGCGGGCACCGCGAGCAGGAAATAGCCGAGATAGAAGACCTGCTGGACGAAGCTGGTCCCGAAGTCGCTGAGCGTGAAGGCCTTCCGAAACTGCGCGATCAGAATGTCGTTCAGATTGTTGGCCATGCCCCACAGGAAGAACAGGCTGACCGTGATGATCAGCGCGGGCAGATAGCGCCGCGATGCGGTCCCCTCACCGGAATCCGCAGGGTGTCGAGAGGAAGCGGTCAGCGTATCGACCGGCAGATCGGCGGGAATGGCCATGCCTATCGTTCCTCATGCCCAGGGGATGCTCCGACTGGCACCATGGCGGCGCTCCTTCTCCATGAAATCTGTCTTTTATAGGCGTAATCTTACGACTTCAGCGCTTCGATTGGCAAGGGCTATCGCAGGCGGGATCGGGATTTGGTCGGGGCATTCCCGCCCTTGCCTCTGCGAGGAGGAGTGTTCGGCTTTGGCGGATTGTGGGGCGATGGCGGCTGGAGCGAAAGAGATGGTCGCCGATGCGACAGGCGGGTGTCCCGACTGGAGGGGTTGCACCTGTTTCGCGGTCGGGCGCTCGCTCTCCTTGCCAGGAGCGAAGGAGGCCATGGCGATCGGAGGTCGATTGCGTCTATGGGAACCGCCCCTGCCCTCATCGGTACATCCCTGCACGCATGACCGATTTCATCCTCAACCTGATCGCCTGGGGCGGCTATTTCGGCATCTTCCTGCTGATGGCGCTGGAAAATGTCGTACCCCCTATCCCGTCGGAGGTCATCATGGGCCTGGGCGGCATGGCGGTGGCGCGCGGGCAGATGGAGATGATCCCGCTGATCCTATGGGGCACGGCGGGCACGACGGCGGGCAATTATGCCTGGTACGCGGTCGGTCGCTATATCGGTTACGAGCGGTTCCGGCCCTTCATCGACAAGCATGGCCGCTGGCTGACCATGGAGTGGCGCGATGTCGAGCGGCTGCACCGGTTCTTCGTCCGGCATGGCGGCTGGGTGGTGTTCGTTTTCCGCTTCATGCCCGCCTTTCGCACCCTGATCTCGCTGCCCGCCGGGATCACGCGGATGCCGCTGGGCAAATTCCTGCTCTGGACCTTTGCGGGCAGCACGATCTGGAACGCGATCCTCGCCTATGCAGGCCTGTGGCTGGGCGAGAATTTCGAGGCGATCAACCGCTATGTCGGTCCGGCGGCGGTGGTGATGACGGTGGCGATCGTGATCGGCTATCTCTGGCGGGTCATCACCTGGAAGCCGTCGCGCAAAAGCTGATGCTCAGGCGCGGGGATGCGCGGTGCGATAGACGTCGAGCAGATGCGCCGCATCCACCGCCGTATAGATTTGCGTCGAACTCAGGCTGGCATGGCCCAGCAATTCCTGAAGCTGGCGAAGATCGGCTCCGCGCCCCAGCAGATGCGTTGCGAAGCTGTGGCGCAAGGCATGGGGCGTCGTCCGCGCGCCCAGCCCCAGCCGATCGCGCGCGCCCTGTACCGAGCGCCGGATGATCGCGGGCGACAGCGGCCCGCCCTTGGCCCCGCGAAACAGCGGCTCGTCCGGCTCGAGGGCGAAGGGCACCAGCGCGGCATAGCGCTCGATCGCCTCGCGCAATTCGGGCAGCAGCGGCACGATCCGCGTCTTGTCGCGCTTGCCGGTCACGCGGATCGTCTCGCCGAGCGGCAGGATATTGGCCGGGAGCATCATCGCCTCCCCGATCCGCAGCCCAGCGCCGTAGAGCAGTAACAGCACCGCCCAGTCGCGCGCCGCGATCCAGGGTTCGGCGGCGCTTTCGCAGACATCCTCCGACAGGGCGATGATGTCGGCGGGCGCTTGCGGGCGCGGGATGCTGCGCTTGCGGCGGGGGCCTTTCAGCGCGGGCGGCTCGGTTCCGGTCCAATGGAGGAAGGTTCGCACCGCCGACAATTCCCGCGCGGTAGAGGCGGCGGTCAGCCCCTCGCCCCGCCGTCTGGCGAGATAGGCGCGCAGATCGGCGGCGGTGATCCGCGCGAGCGTCGCGCCATCGATCGCCTCGCCCCAATGCTCGGAGAGGAATCGGCATAGCCGCTCGGCGGTGGCGACATAGGCGCGCACCGTGTGATCGGACCGGCGCAGGTCGACGGTCAGGTGGCGGTAATAGTCGGCGATCAGCGCGGTCATGCCGGGGGTTTAGGGCCGGAACTTGCCGAGCACGAGGGGGTAAGGTGATTTGGTTCGCCGCACGCGGGGGAAATCCGACGGGGATCACGGCTTGGGGCGAGGCCCCTACTCCAAACCCCTCCCCTGCCGGGGAGGGGCTTCGCACACTGCGATGCCCTGACCGAGGGCGTGGCCTCGCTCTCACCAAGGCATCGGCCAGCGGCAAGAAAACCAAAGTCACCTCTGGCCGCTCCCCTCCCGCAGGCGGGAGGGGATGGGGGAGGGCAAGGAGTCTCACCGAGACCAGCGCCCGTGGCCCAGCCCCCACCCCCAACCCCTCCCCCCTGCCGGGAGGAGGGGCTTTGCTTACGGCTCCGCGCCAACACGGAAATAAAAAAGGGGCGCTCCCTTTCGGAAACGCCCCTCTTCAAACGCTCGGGTGTGAATCAGCGATCCAGGATCGCGTCGATCTCGGCCCCCACCGCATCCATCGCGGCCATGCCGTCGACACGGCTGACGATCCCGCGCGCCTCATAGACCGGCAGGATCGGGGCGGTCTTGGCGCGGTATTCGGCCATGCGGGTGCGCACCGTCTCGGCATTGTCGTCGGGACGACGCTTGAACTCGGTCGAGCCACATACGTCGCAGACGCCCGCGACCTGGGTCGGCTTGAAGCTGTCATGATAGCCAGCCCCGCACGACGCACAGGTGAAGCGCCCGGTGATCCGCTCGACCAGCGCATCCTCGTCCACCGCCAGTTCAATGACATGGTCCAGCGTCTTGCCACGCTCGGCCAGCAGCACGTCCAGCGCCTCGGCCTGTGCCTCGGTCCGCGGATAGCCGTCGAAGATCGCGCCGCCTTCCGCCTCGGCCGCGTCCAGCCGCTCGCCGATCAGCGCCGAGACGATCGCGTCCGACACCAGTTCGCCCGCATCCATCACCGCCTTGGCCTGGAGCCCGACGGGGGTGCCCGCCTTGACCGCCGCGCGCAGCATGTCGCCGGTCGACAACTGCACCATGCCGCGATTGGCCACCAGCCGCTGCGCCTGGGTTCCCTTGCCCGCCCCCGGCGGACCCAGCAGGATGATGTTCACGCCCACGTCACTCTCCCCTGTATTCCCTGTACCGTCCGCGCGATCAGCGCAGACGACCGCCTTTCAGCTTCGCCTTCTTGATCAGATCGCCATATTGATGCGCGAGCAAGTGGCTTTGAATCTGCGTCACCGTGTCCATCGTCACGTTGACGACGATCAGCAGGCTGGTGCCGCCCAGATAAAAGGGAATCTGGAGCGCCGAAACCAGATATTCCGGCAGCAGACAGATGATCGTCAGGTACGCCGCGCCGATCACCGTGATGCGGGTCAGCACATAATCCAGATAAGTCTCGGTGTTCTTGCCCGGACGGATGCCGGGAATGAAGCCGCCATAGCGCTTGAGGTTGTCCGCCGTCTCTTCCGGGTTGAAGACGACCGCGGTGTAGAAGAACGAGAAGAAGATGATGCCCGCGCCGTACAGCAGCATGTAAACCGGCGAGCCGTGCTGCAGATACTGGTTCAGACTGATGATGAAGTCGCCCCAGCGGCTCTCACCCGCGACACGCTGGCCCGCGAACTGCGAGATGGTCAGCGGCATCAGCAGCAGCGACGAGGCGAAGATCGGAGGGATCACGCCCGCCGTGTTGATCTTGAGCGGAAGGTGGCTGCGGTCGGCCTGCATCCCGCGCTGCGTGGCGCGCTTGGGATATTGGATCAGGATGCGGCGCTGCGCGCGCTCCATGAAGCAGATGAACAGGACGAGCACGATCACCGCGACGATGATGCCGATCAGGCGGACCGGATCGATGCTGCCGGTCCGGCCGCCTTCGAGCAGGTTGACCAGCGTGGTCGGCAGATGCGCGACGATGCCCGCCATGATGATCAACGACACGCCGTTGCCGATACCCCGGCTGGTGATCTGCTCACCCAGCCACATCAGGAACATCGTACCGCCGATCAGCGAGATGACCGCGGCGATGCGGAAGGTCATGCCCGGCTCGATCACCGCCTGGATGCCCTGGCTGGCGCCCAGCGTCTCAAGGCCGACGGCGATGAAATAGCCCTGGATCGCGGTCAGCAGCACCGTGCCGTAGCGGGTATATTGGTTCAGCTTCTTGCGGCCGCTCTCGCCTTCCTTCTTGATGGCGGCAAGCTGCGGGCTCAGCGAGGTCGCGAGCTGCACGACGATCGACGCCGTGATGTACGGCATCACGCCCAGCGCGATCAGCGACATGCGGCTGAGCGAACCGCCCGAGAAGGTGTTGAAGAAGTCGAGCACGCCGCCCGTGGTCTTCTGGCTCAGCAGCCCCAGCGCGGTCGGGTCGACGCCCGGCAGCGGAACATAGCTGAGCAGGCGGAAGACGATCAGCGCGCCGATGGTGAACCACAGCCGCTTCTTGAGGTCGGTGGCCTTGGCGAATTTCGCCAGGCTGATGCTTTGCGCCATCTGGTCGGCTGCGGATGCCATAGCTGTTGCGTTATCCTGGAAACGAAAAACGGCGGGATGCGTTTTGAACCGCCCCGCCGCTCATATAGGCGCGAAGACGCGCTTGTCTAATCCGGATGAAAAAATCCGCCGCTGTCATGGTGGCCTCGCGCCATCCGACAGCGGCGGATCTTATCCGATTCAGGCCTTGGCGGCGAGCTTCGCGGCGCGGGTCTTGCCCTTCTTCGCAGCGGCCTTCTCGGCGGCGGGCACGATGTGCGGCACGTCGACCGAACCACCGACCTTCTCGACCGCCGCGCGCGCCGAGGCCGACACGCCCTGCACGACGAACGACAGCTTGGCGGTCAGTTCGCCCTTGGCGAGCAGACGGACGCCGTCCTTGCCGCCACGCGCCAGGCCAGCGGCCTTCAGCGCGGCGTGGTCGATCGTGCCGTCGGTCTTCAGCTTGCCCGAGTCGACCGCCTTCTGGATCGCGCCCAGGTTCACCTCGGCATAGTCCTTGGCGAAGATGTTGTTGAAGCCGCGCTTCGGCAGACGCATGTGGAGCGGCATCTGACCGCCCTCGAAGCCCGCGATGGACACGCCCTCACGGCTCTTCTGGCCCTTGACGCCGCGACCACCGGTCTTGCCCTTGCCCGAACCGATACCGCGACCGACGCGGATCTTGGACTTGCGGGCACCCTGGTTGTCGGAAAGTTGATTCAGCTTCATGATTTGCACTCGCTTTCGCTTGTTTCGCGCATGGATGGGAAGTGCGCGCGCCTAGCAGCGTTGGGCGGCGGAGTCACGCCCTTTCGTCGCGAACAGCCGCGCCACGAGGATCGACGATTGTCGCAGTCCCCTCTACCTCGGTCAATGACGCAAATCGTCCCGGAACCCTATGCGCAAACGCCTTGCCTCATCTGCCGACGTGCTACACATGATTCCCAGTTTTCAACGACGAATGAGGCCGACCGATGAATTCGACGCCCGCCGCCCGGATTCCTCGATTGATCCACCAGACCTATCGGACGAAGGATCTGTCCGATGACCTGCTGGCCAATGTCGAGCATCTCAAGACGCAGAATCCGAGCTTTTCGCATCATCTTTACGACGATGCCGATATCGCCGACTTCATCCGCGACGAATATGGCGCGAAGGTCCAGGCCAGCTACGACAGGATCAGGCCGGAGTACGGCGCGGCGCGGGCCGATCTGTTCCGCTATCTGCTGATGTATGCGCGCGGCGGGGTCTATCTCGACATCAAGAGCACGACGACGCGTCCGCTCGAAGAGACGTTGCGGCCCGACGATTCGTTCGTGACCTCGCATTGGGCGAACCGTCCGGGCGAACGTTACGAGAATTGGGGGAACGACACCGTCCGCTTCCCCGAAATGCCCGAGGGCGAGCTACAGCAGTGGCATATCATCGCCGAGCCGAAGCATCCCTTCCTCGAAGCGGTCATCAAACGGACGCTCGGCAATATCGATCATTACAGCCCCTGGCGCCTGGGCATCGGTGCGCCCGGCACGCTCCAGACCACGGGCCCGATCTGCTACACCCGCGCGATCCTGCCGCTGTTCGGCCAGCATCCGCACCGGCGCGTGCGCACCAATGACGAGATCGGGCTGCAATATTCGATCTACGAACGGCTCCAGCAGCATCAGGCGCTGAGCAAGAACTATTATCGCTTCCAGACCAAGCCGATCGTCAACGCCACCGATAGCCTGGGCAAGGTGTCGCAGGCGGCCTATCAGGCGCAATGGCTGGTCCAGCGCAAATTCCGCCATCTGGGGCGGATACTGGGTCTTCGCAAATAGCCGAGCGCCTTTGATCCGAGGCTCTTGGCCGACGCGGATCGGCGTCGGCGTGGATGCGAGGTGATTGCGGCACGCGGAGATATCGCGCCCCGCCGGCCAACGCCCGAGCGGGCCTGAGGCCGGATCTACATTCAGATATGTCCATCTTTTCCCTCGCCCCCCATAGAGGGAGAGGGTTGCGCAGACTTGGCCTTTGCAGAAGCAAGGGCTTGGTCGGAGCTGGGTGAGGGGAAAGCGTGAGCGCGCGCGAGCCTATGGCTCGCTCAACCCCTCACCTAAGCTCCGTCAGCCAGCAGGCTGGCAAGCTCCGCCAACCCTCTTCCCTGTCCAGGGGAGAGGTAGCATGAATGGCGATGGGCCCTGGGCATCGTACATCCCACGGATCGAAGCGCCGTAGGAGCCCCCCTCGCTCCCGGCAAACCACCCCTGCCCTCGTGAACCACGAACGACCTATGACGATCGCGGCCCCGCCAACGCGCTTATGCCCAACGAAAAGAGGCCGTGGTCACCCCAGGATGACCACGGCCCCAATTCGCTTGTTCCGATGGGAAAGGGCTTAACCCTCGACCACCTGAACCATGTGCTGCACCTTGCGGATCATGCCGCGGACTTCAGGGGTATCCTGAAGCTCGGCAACCTTGTGCATCTTGTTCAGGCCCAGGCCGACGAGGGTCGCGCGCTGGTCCTTGGTGCGGCGGATCGGCGAACCGGTCTGCTTGATCTTGATGGTAGCCATGGTCGCTTACTCCACGACGGCCGCGGCTTCCGCCTCGGCAGTCTGCTGGGTGGCACCGTGACCGCGACCCAGCAGGTCGGCGATCTTCTTGCCACGACGCTGCGCCACCGCCTTGGGCGAGGTCTGCTCGCCAAGGGCTTCGAAGGTGGCACGGATCATGTTGTACGGATTCGACGTACCGACCGACTTCGTCACCACATCGGCAACGCCGAGCGATTCGAAGATGGCGCGCATCGGACCACCGGCGATGATGCCGGTCCCCTGGGGTGCCGACCGCACCGTCACGCGGCCCGCACCGAAATGGCCATTGCCATCATGATGCAGCGTGCGACCGTCCTTCAGCGGAACGCGGACCATCGCCTTCTTGGCGGCAGCCGTCGCCTTCGAGATGGCTTCCGGCACTTCGCGCGCCTTGCCATGACCGAAGCCCGCACGTCCCTTGCCATCGCCGACCACGACGAGCGCGGCGAAGCCGAAACGCTTACCACCCTTCACGGTCTTCGAGACGCGGTTGATGTGGACGAGCTTTTCGATCAGCTCTTCGCCCTGGTCTTCGGTGCCACCGCGACGGTCGTCGCGACGACCACGGTTGCCGTCACGGCCGCCACGGCCGCGATCGCCGCCCGGACCGCGGCCACGGCCGCCCCGGGGACCACGACCCTGGGTCGCGTCCTGCGCGGCGCCTTCGGCACCGGCAACGGCCACGTTGTTCTCGTCAGCCATATTAGAACTCCAATCCCGCTTCGCGTGCCGCCTCGGCCAGCGCCTTGACGCGACCGTGGAACAGGAAGCCGCCACGGTCGAAAACGACCTGCGTGACGCCGGCGGCCTTGGCCTTCTCGGCCACGCGCTTGCCGACTTCGGTCGCCGCTGCGACGTTCGCGCCCGACTGGCCGCGCACGTCCTTTTCCAGCGTCGAGGCCGAAGCCACGGTACGACCCGCCTCGTCGTCGATCACCTGGGCATAGATGTGCTTGCCCGAGCGATGCACCGACAGGCGCGGACGGGTGCCCGCACGCGCACGCAGCGCGGTACGGTTGCGCCGACGGCGCTTCTCGAAAAGAGAGAGACCCTTGGTCATTACTTCTTCTTCCCTTCCTTGCGGAAGATGAACTCGCCGTCGTACTTGATGCCCTTGCCCTTATACGGCTCGGGCTTGCGCCAGCGGCGGATCTCGGCGGCCAGCTGGCCGACCTTCTGCTTGTCCGCACCGCTGATTTCGACGGTGGTGGCGTCCGGCGTCTTCACCTCGATGCCTTCCGGCACGTCGATGTTGACGTCGTGGCTGTAGCCGAGCTGCAGCTTCAGGTTCTTGCCCTGAGCGGCGGCACGGTAGCCGACGCCGGTGATGACCAGCTTCTTCGAGAAGCCTGCGGTCACGCCGGTGACGAGGTTCTGCACCATGGTGCGCTGCATGCCCCAGAAGGCGCGGGCGCGCTTCGTGGCGTTGGCAGGCTGCACCGAGATGGCGTCCGCCTGGACGTCATAGGTGATCTCGTCGGCGAGCGGCATGGACAGGGTGCCCTTCGGACCCTTCACGCTCAGCACCTTGTCGGCGATGGTCGCGGTGACGCCGGCCGGAACCGGGACCGCCTTCTTACCGATGCGGCTCATCAGAACACCTCCGCCAGGACTTCGCCACCGACATTCTGCTCGCGCGCTTCGGCGTCCGACAGAACGCCACGCGGCGTCGACACGATGGTGATGCCCAGGCCGTTGCGAACGCGCGGAAGCTCCTGCGCGCCCGAATAGACACGGCGGCCGGGCTTCGAGACGCGCGCGACATGCTTGATCGCGGGCTGGCCTTCGAAATACTTCAGCTCGATGCGGATGCCGGCCGCGGGGCCCATCTGCTCTTCGCTGTAACCACGGATATAGCCTTCGCGCTGGAGCACGTCGAGCACGCGGGCGCGCAGCTTCGACGCAGGCGTCAGGACGGAGTCCTTGCGCGCGCGCTGGCCGTTGCGGATGCGGGTGAGCAAGTCACCCAGGGGATCGGTCACTGCCATCTCAAATGGTCCTTACCAGCTCGACTTGGTGACGCCGGGGATCTGGCCCTTGTTGGCCAGTTCACGCAGCATGACGCGAGCGAGACGGAACTTGCGGTAATACGCGCGCGGGCGACCGGTGATCTCGCAGCGATTGCGGATACGGGTCGGGTTGCCGTTGCGGGGGATCTCGGCCATCTTCAGGCGCGCGATCAGACGCTCGGTCTCATCGAGGCTCTGGTCGTTCGCGATCGCCTTCAGCTTCGCGTACTTTCCGGCATACTTCTTGACGAGGAGACGACGCTTCTCGTTCTTATTGATTGAACTCAGTTTCGCCATGGACTTAAGCTCTTTCTGTAAGGACCCCCTCCCCGGCGTGGAGAGGGGGCAGTCCGGTTACGCCGCCTTCTTCTCGTCGGCAGCGTCTTCCTTGGGGAACGGGAAGCCGAACAGACGCAGCAGCTCGCGCGCTTCGTCGTCGGTCTTCGCCGAGGTGGTCACGATCACATCCATGCCGCGCACCTTGTCGATGCGGTCATAGTTGATTTCGGGGAAGATGATCTGTTCCTTGATGCCGCAGGCATAGTTGCCGCGACCGTCGAAGGACTTGGGGTTCAGGCCGCGAAAGTCGCGAACGCGCGGCAGCGCGATCGTGATGAAGCGGTCCAGGAACTCGTACATGCGCTCGCGACGCAGCGTGACCTTCACACCGATCGGCATGCCTTCACGCAGCTTGAACTGCGCGATCGACTTCTTCGCCTTGGTGATGACGGGCTTCTGACCCGCGATCAGCTCCATCTCGGAGGCGGCCTGGTCGACGCGCTTCTTGTCCTGCGTCGCTTCGCCCACGCCCATGTTGAGCACGATCTTCTCGATCCGGGGGATCTCGTTGACGTTCTTATAACCGAACTTCTCGGTCATCGCCTTGATGATGCTATCGTCATAGATAGCCTTCATGCGGGGCTTGTAATCAGCCATCGATCTTCTCCCCGGTCTTGACGGCCACGCGGACCTTCTTGCCATCCTGCGTCTCGAAACGGACGCGGGTCGGCTTGCCATCGGCGGTCACGTGCGCAACCTTCGAGATGTGCAGCGGAGCGGCGGTGCGCTCCAGGCCACCCTGCGGGTTCGCCTGGGTGGGCTTGCGGTGACGGGTGGCGATGTTGACGCCGTCCACGACGACCTTGCCGTCCTTCGGCATGGCGAGCGACACGGTGCCGGTCTTGCCCTTGTCCTTGCCGGACAGGACGATGACCCTGTCACCCTTCTTGATGCGTGCAGCGGCCATTACAGAACCTCCGGCGCCAGCGAGATGATCTTCATGTGCTTCTTGCCGCGAAGCTCACGCACGACCGGGCCAAAGATACGGGTACCGATCGGCTCCTCGTTCTTGTTGACCAGAACGGCGGCGTTACCGTCGAAACGGATCACCGAACCGTCGGCGCGACGGATGTCCTTGGCGGTACGCACGATCACCGCACGGTGAACGTCGCCCTTCTTCACGCGGCCACGCGGCTGCGCTTCCTTGACGCTGACGACGATGATGTCGCCGACCGATGCGGTACGGCGCTTCGAGCCGCCCAGCACCTTGATGCACTGCACCCGCTTCGCGCCGCTGTTGTCCGCGACGTCGAGATTGGACTGCATCTGGATCATGGATCCGCTTCCTTCTCTCTTCTGGGGAGGATACCGACCCTACCCCGCCTTAAAAAACGACCCCCGGCGCGGGGCTACCGCACCAGGGGGAGAGGCCCCTTAGCCACTCCTGGACCGAAAGGCAAGCGAGTCGCCTCGCGCCCTTCGACCAATCCGCTCTGTGCCCCGAAGGGCTCCGTGGTCCCGTCCTTCCCGTGGCCTTCGACTTCGCTCAGGCTGACCGGGGTGGGGAGCCAGGCTCCCCGGACGGGATCGACGGACTCAGCCCTCGGCCGAGGCCCGTTCCGGCGTCATGTGGGTATCGACCCGCTCGACGACCTTCCAGGTCTTCAGCTTCGAGATCGGGGCGGTCTCTTCGATCCGCACCGTCTCACCGGCCTTATACTCGTTCGCCTCGTCATGGGCGTGGTACTTCTTCGACCGACGGATGATCTTGCCGTAGAGGGGGTGCTTGACCTTCCGCTCCACATTGACGACGACCGTCTTGTCGGTCTTGTCCGAGACAATCACCCCGGTCAGCACGCGCTTCGGCATGTGTCTCGGTCCTTACTTGGCAGCCGCAGCGGAGCGCTGCGCCTGGATGGTCTTGATCCGCGCGATGTCGCGACGGACTTCCTTGACCCGGCTGGGCTTTTCGAGCTGGCTCGTGGCCGCCTGGAAGCGCAGGTTGAACTGCTCGCGCTTCAGGTTGCCCAGCGCCTCGACGAGCTGGTCGTCGCTCTGGCCGGTATATTCAGTCTTGGCCATTACTCGCCTCCGAGGTGCGAGGTGTCGCCCAGGCGGGCAACGACCTTGGTCTTGATGGGCAGCTTCATCGCGGCGCGCTCGAATGCCTCGGCGGCCAGCGGGCCGTCGACACCGTCGAGTTCGAACAGGATGCGACCCGGCTTCACGCGGGCGGCCCAGAATTCGGGCGAACCCTTACCCGAACCCATGCGGACTTCGGCGGGCTTC
Organism: Sphingomonas sp. 2378; assembly: GCF_038084995.1. Classification (NCBI taxonomy): domain Bacteria; kingdom Pseudomonadati; phylum Pseudomonadota; class Alphaproteobacteria; order Sphingomonadales; family Sphingomonadaceae; genus Sphingomonas; species Sphingomonas sp. 2378. The sequence goes on along the minus strand of NZ_JAXCMJ010000007.1, from coordinate 35,736 downwards.
GACGAAACCGGAACGTCCGGGAAGATGCGGATCCACAAGCGCCCCTGACGCTTGATGTGGCGCGTGATCGCGCGGCGAGCCGCCTCGATCTGGCGAGCGGTGATCCGCTCCGGCTCCATGGCCTTCAGGCCATAGGAACCGAAGTTCAGGCTCGTGCCGCCCTTCGCATCGCCGTGGATGCGGCCCTTGAAGGCCTTGCGGAACTTGGTGCGCTTTGGTTGCAGCATGTTCTTTGATCCTTAGCGGCGATGATCGTCGCGCGCCGGGCGCACGCCGGAGGTCTGAGCCTCCATCATCAGCCGGTCCTGCGCCATGGGGTCATGGCCCAGGATCTCACCCTTGAAGATCCACACCTTCACGCCGCACACGCCATAAGCGGTGTGCGCCTGCGCTTCGGCATAGTCGACGTTCGCGCGCAGCGTGTGCAGCGGAACGCGGCCTTCACGATACCATTCGGTCCGCGCGATTTCCGCGCCGCCCAGACGGCCGCCGCAGGTGATGCGGATGCCTTCCGCGCCCAGACGAAGCGCCGACTGCACCGCGCGCTTCATGGCGCGACGGAAGGCGATACGACGCTCGAGCTGGTCGGCGACGCCCTGTGCGACGAGCTTGGCGTCGATTTCGGGCTTGCGGATCTCGACGATGTTCAGCGACACTTCGGACGAGGTCATCGAACCCAGCTTCTTGCGAAGCTTTTCGATGTCGGCGCCCTTCTTGCCGATGATCACGCCCGGACGCGCCGCGAAGATCGAGATGCGGCACAGCTTGGCCGGACGCTCGATGACGACCTTCGAGATCGCGGCCTGGGGCAGCGTCTTCATGATGAACTGGCGGATCTTCAGATCCTCCAGCAGCAGGCGGCCATAGTCATGGCCTTCGGCGAACCAGCGGCTGTCCCAGGTACGGTTGATCTGGAGACGCAGGCCGATCGGATTGCTCTTCTGACCCATTATGCTTCTTCCTGCTCGCGGACGACGATGCGGAGCCGCGAAAACGGCTTCAGGATGCGGGTCGACTTGCCACGACCGCGCGTCGCGAAACGCTTCATGGTGATCGACTTGCCGACCGACGCCTCGGCGACGACGAGCGCGTCGACGTCGAGGTTGTGGTTGTTCTCGGCGTTGGCGATCGCCGAGGCGAGCACCTTGCGCGCGTCGACGGCCATCGCCTTCGTCGAGAAGGCGAGGATGTTCATCGCGTCGCCGACCTTCTTGCCACGGATCAGACCCGCGACCAGGTTCAGCTTCTGCGCCGAACCCCGGATCTGCGTGCCGACCGACAGCGCTTCCTTGTCACCGACCTTGCGGGGGGATGCGGGCTTCGACATCAGCGCTTACCCTTCTTGTCGGCAGCGTGGCCGGGGAAGTAGCGCGTGGGCGCGAATTCACCGAGCTTCATGCCGACCATGTCCTCGTTCACCGAGACGGGAACGAACTTGCGACCATTATAGACGTTGAAGGTCAGACCGACGAACGACGGCAGGATGGTCGAGCGGCGCGACCAGGTCTTGATCGGACCTGCGCGGTTGCCGGCATCCTGAGCCACTTCGGCCTTCTTCAGGAGATGGAGGTCCACGAAAGGACCCTTCCAAACGGAACGAGCCATTGCGTGTTAGCCCTTCTTCTTGGCGTGGCGGCTACGGATGATCATCTTGTCCGTCGCCTTGTTGTGACGAGTGCGCGCACCCTTGGTCGGCTTGCCCCACGGGGTGACCGGATGACGGCCGCCCGAGGTCCGGCCTTCACCACCGCCGTGCGGGTGGTCGACCGGGTTCTTCGCCACACCACGGGTCAGCGGACGATGGCCCTTCCAACGGTTGCGACCAGCCTTTGCCAGGTTGGTGTTGCCGTTGTCGGGGTTCGACACCGCGCCGACCGTCGCCATGCAGTTCGCATGGATGTAGCGCTGCTCGCCCGAGTTCAGGCGGACGATGACCATGCCCTTGTCGCGGCCCACGACCTGCACATAGGTGCCGGCCGAACGGGCGATCTGACCGCCCTTGCCGGGCTTCATCTCGACATTGTGGACGATGGTGCCGACCGGCATCTGGCCCAGTTCCATCGCGTTGCCCGGCTTCACGTCGGTCTTCTTGCCCGCGATAACCTTGTCACCAACGGCCAGACGCTGCGGCGCGATGATATAGGCAACGTTATCCTTGCCCTCGGCATCGGCGCCGTAGTTGATCAGCGCGATGAAGGCGGTGCGGTTGGGATCATATTCGATCCGTTCCACGGTGCCCTCGACGTCCCACTGACGACGCTTGAAGTCGATGAAGCGGTAACGCTGCTTGTGGCCGCCCGCGATACCGCGGCTGGTCACATGGCCCTTGTTGTTGCGGCCGCCGGTCTTGCGCTTGCCTTCGGTAAGCGCCTTGACGGGCGCGCCCTTCCAGAGCGCCGAGCGGTCGACGAGGATCAGGCCGCGGCGGGCCGGGCTCGTCGGGTTATAATGCTTGAGTGCCATCGGCTCAGATCCCCGTCGTCACGTCAATGGACTGACCGTCCTTGAGGGTGACGATCGCCTTCTTCATGTCCGAGCGCTGGTACGGAGCGCCCTTCCACTTCTTGGTCTTGCCCTTCTGGACGATGGTGTTCACGCCAGTGACGTTGACGTCGAACAGCGCTTCCACCGCCGCCTTGATCTCGGGCTTGGTAGCACCGGGGGCGACCTTGAACACCACGGCGTTGTGCTCGCTGAGGAGCGTCGCCTTCTCGGTGATGTGCGGCGCGACGATCACGTCATAATGACGCGGATCGATCGCCTTCTGCTGCTTAGCCATGGAAACGGGCCTCCAGCTTCTCGACAGCCGAGCGCGTCAGCACCAGGGTGTCATGCTTCAGAATGTCGTAGACATTGGCGCCGGCGGCCGGAAGGACGTTGATTTCCTTCAGGTTGCCCGCGGCCAGTGCGAACGACGTTTCGACGGCATCGCCATCGATGACCAGCGCGGTCTTGCCGAAGCCGAGCTTCACCAGATCGCCCTGCAGCGTCTTCGTCTTGTTACCCTCGACGGCCAGATCGTTCATCACGATCAGCGAACCCGCCTTGGCATGGCTCGACAGCGCCATCTTCAGACCCAGGGCGCGAACCTTCTTGTTCAGACCCGGATTGAAGTCGCGGACGCGGGCGCCGTGCGCCTTACCACCGCCGATGAAGACGGGAGCACGACGATCGCCGTGACGAGCGACACCGCCGCCCTTCTGACGACCGAGCTTCTTGCCCGAGCGGGCCACATCGGCACGCTCACGGGTGCCGCGCGCGGTGGCGCGACGCTTTTCCAGCTGCCAGGTCACAACGCGGTGCAGGATGTCGGCGCGCGGATCGAGGCCGAAGACCTCGTCGTTGAGCTCGATCTCTGCGGCGTCGGTGCCGGCGAAGGATTGAACCTTGACCTTCACGACTTAGCCCTCCTGGCTCTCGGTGGCTTCCGGAGCAGGCTCGGCAGAAGCGTTGTTGTTGGCGGCCGCCTTGATGCTGGCGGGGAACGGGGCGTCCGCGTGGCGCGAAACCTTGACCGCGTCCTTGACGATCAGCCAGCCACCCTTCGAGCCGGGCACCGAGCCCTTGACGAAGATCAGGCCGCGCTCGACGTCGGTCGACACGATTTCCAGATTCTGCTGCGTGCGGTTCTTGTCGCCCATGTGACCGGCCATCTTCTTGTTCTTGAAGACGCGGCCCGGATCCTGACGGTTACCGGTCGAACCATGCGAACGGTGCGAGACCGAGACGCCGTGGGTCGCGCGCAGACCACCGAAGTTCCAGCGCTTCATCGCACCGGCAAAGCCCTTACCCTGGGTACGACCCTGGATATCGACATACTGGCCGGGGACGAAATGGTCGGCGGAGATTTCCGCGCCGACGTCCAGCAGGCCGTCTTCGTTCACGCGGAACTCGACCAGCACCTGCTTGGGCTCGACTTCGGCCTTGCCGAAATGGCCACGCTGCGGCTTGGCGACATTCTTGGTCTTGGCGACACCTGCACCAAGCTGGACGGCGGTGTAGCCGTCACGATCCATCTCGCGGCGAGCGACGACCTGTACGCCTTCAAGCGCCAGAACGGTGACCGGCACGTGCCGACCATCGTCCTGGAACAGGCGGGTCATCCCCAGCTTCTTCGCGATCACGCCGGTACGCATGATCCTGTTCCTTCCTCGACAGAGGCCCCCAAGAACCATTCAAGGGGGGCATATCCAGCCCGGATAAAGCGAAACGAGCCCCCGTCCCGGGCTGGCGACCGGCGGACCGGTCAGACGGGGGACGCTGCCCCGGCACCATCTCGCTTGCGCGAAACCACCGGGAGGTATCCCTTAAGAGTGCCGGATCACGGGAGCGACCTCGGCGCGCTTCCTGGCTGCTTTAGAACCGGGAAACGCCAAAATCCCGTGGGACGGAATCGTCGACCACGGGAACGCTGGCCCTCTTACGCCAGCTTGATCTCGACATCAACACCTGCGGCGAGGTCGAGCTTCATCAGCGCATCGACGGTCTGCGGGGTCGGCTGCACGATGTCCAGCATCCGCTTGTACGTGCGGACCTCGAACTGCTCGCGCGACTTCTTGTCGATGTGCGGACCACGGTTGACCGTGAACTTCTCGATGCGCGTCGGAAGCGGGATCGGACCGCGGATAAGAGCGCCGGTGCGGCGCGCGGTGTCGGCGATGTCGCCGGTCGCCTGATCGAGCACGCGATGGTCGAACGCCTTCAGACGAATGCGGATATTGCTGTCCATGATCCCTACCGATGCGAAAGAGCGGGCTTTCCGGCCTCCTCCCTGCGGGCGACAAGTGCGATCGGCTTTCCGACCGGGCACTCGACCGTCCGCCGTGAAGGCGACCTTGGGCCGAAACAAACTCTGGGTTACGGCAGCGGCGGCGAACCACCCCTGCCCTCACTAAAAGCAAACGGCCGACCCCGGTGTTTCCGGTGCCAGCCGATTCCCTCAAGACGGGTGCCTATACGCATATGCCGGGGGTGCCGCAAGGGGGTGATCGAGGGTTTTTGTTGGAGGGCGTGGAACCATGCGCGGCCCCCGCCCCACTCCCCAACCTCCGTTCAGCCTGAGCGAAGTCGAAGGCCACGTCCTGGTCGGCCCGCGGGGCGTGCACTTCGACTTCGCTCAGTGCGAACGGGGTGCGGTCCGTCATCCCGGCGAAGGCTGGGATCTTCCGCAAAAGCTCCGTGCCTGCGGAGGAAGGCCCCAGCCTGCGCTGGGGCGACGTCCAGACAACGAAAAAGGCCGACCCCGTCGCCGGGGCCGACCCTTTCCTAAGCAGTAACAGGCTTTCGCCCGAGACTTACTTGTCGATCGCGCTGACGACGCCGGCGCCGACGGTGCGGCCGCCTTCACGGATCGTGAAGCGCTGACCGATGTCCATGGCGATCGGAGCGATCAGCTTCACGCCCAGAGCGACGTTGTCGCCCGGCATGACCATCTCGGTGCCCTCAGGCAGCTCGACGGTGCCGGTGACGTCGGTCGTGCGGAAGTAGAACTGCGGACGATAGTTCGCGAAGAACGGGGTGTGACGGCCGCCTTCTTCCTTCGACAGGACGTACACTTCCGACTTGAAGTCGGTGTGCGGCTTGATCGAACCCGGCTTGCAGAGAACCTGGCCACGCTCGACCTGGTCGCGCGCAACGCCACGGATCAGCGCACCGATGTTGTCGCCGGCTTCACCCGAATCGAGCAGCTTGCGGAACATTTCGACGCCGGTGACGGTGGTCTTGCGGGTGTCGTTGATGCCGACGATCTCGACTTCTTCGCCAACCTTGACGATGCCGGTCTCGACGCGGCCGGTGACGACCGTACCACGACCCGAGATCGAGAACACGTCTTCGATCGGCATCATGAACGGCTTGTCGAGCGGACGCTCGGGCTGCGGGATGTAGTCGTCGACGGCCTTCATCAGCTCGAGGACGGCTTCCTTGCCGAACTTGTCGTTCGAACCCGACAGGGCGCAGGTGGCCGAACCCTTGATGACGGGGATGTCATCGCCCGGGAATTCGTACGAGCTCAGCAGCTCGCGGATTTCCAGTTCGACCAGCTCGAGGATTTCCTCGTCGTCGACCAGATCGACCTTGTTCATGAACACGACCATCGCGGGCACGCCGACCTGACGGGCGAGCAGGATGTGCTCGCGGGTCTGCGGCATCGGGCCGTCGGTCGACGACACGACCAGGATCGCGCCGTCCATCTGCGCCGCGCCGGTGATCATGTTCTTCACATAGTCGGCGTGGCCGGGGCAGTCGACGTGCGCATAGTGGCGGTTCGTCGTCTCATACTCGACGTGCGCGGTCGAGATGGTGATGCCGCGCTCACGCTCTTCCGGAGCCTTGTCGATGTTCGCGAAGTCTACGGCGGTACCGCCGGTCGTTTCGGCCAGAACCTTGGTGATTGCGGCGGTCAGCGAGGTCTTGCCATGGTCGACGTGACCGATGGTGCCGATGTTGAGGTGCGGCTTGTTCCGCTCGAATTTTGCCTTTGCCATTTTCCTACCTTCTGAATCGAATTCGGTGCCGCATCCGAGGCCACGCGAACGCGGCCCCATAGCGGGTGTTTCAGGTGATTGCCAGCCCCTAGCGTGTTCGCGCCCCCAGTTGCCCCGGGGGCGCGATATACGCCTTAGGCGAGCTTCGCCTTGACTTCGTCCGCAACATTCTGCGGCACTTCGTCATAGTGCGAGAACTGCATCGAGTATTGCGCACGGCCCTGGGTGAACGAGCGGAGCGCGTTCACATAGCCGAACATGTTGGCCAGCGGGACCATCGCCTCGACCGTCTGCGCGTTGCCGCGCGTGTCGGTGCCCTGGATCTGGCCACGACGGCTGTTCATGTCGCCGATGACGTCGCCCAGATAGTCCTCCGGGGTCACGACTTCGACCTTCATGACCGGCTCGAGCAGCGTGATGCCCGACTTCTGGGCCGCTTCGCGCATCGCGCCGCGGGCACAGATTTCGAACGCCAGCGCCGACGAGTCGACGTCGTGATACGCGCCGTCATACAGCAGGACTTCGAAGTCGATGATCGGGAATCCGACCAGCGAGCCGGTTTCCGCGGTTTCACGGAAGCCCTTCTCGATCGCGGGGATATATTCCTTCGGAATGTTACCGCCCTTGATCTCGTCCTTGAAGACGAAGCCCGAACCACGCTCGCCGGGGGTCAGCTTGACCTTGACGCGGCCGAACTGGCCGGTGCCGCCCGACTGCTTCTTGTGCGTGTAGTCGATGTCGACCGGCTTCTTGAGGTATTCGCGATACGCCACCTGCGGCGCACCGACATTCGCCTCGACCTTGAACTCGCGCTTCATGCGGTCGACCAGGATCTCGAGATGGAGCTCGCCCATGCCCTTGATGATGGTCTGGCCCGACTCGGCGTCCGAGGTCACGCGGAACGAGGGGTCCTCGCGCGCGAGACGATTGAGCGCGACGCCCATCTTCTCCTGGTCGGCCTTGGTCTTCGGCTCCACCGACAGCTCGATCACGGGCTCGGGGAATTCCATCCGCTCCAGGATGATCGGGGCGTTCTGCGCGCAGAGCGTGTCACCGGTCGTGGTGTCCTTGAGGCCCGCGAGAGCGACGATGTCGCCCGCATAGGCTTCCTGGATGTCCTCACGGCTGTTCGCATGCATGAGCAGCATACGGCCGATCTTTTCCTTCTTGTCCTTCACCGAGTTCAGGACCTGCGACGACGTTTCGAGCTTGCCCGAATAGATGCGCGCGAAGGTGAGCGAACCGACGAACGGATCGTTCATGATCTTGAACGCCAGCGCCGAGAAGGGCTCGCTGTCCGACGAAGGACGCTCGTCCGGCGTCTCGCCGTCGAGCTTCACGCCCTTGATGGCCGGAACGTCGAGCGGCGACGGCAGATAGTCGATGACCGCGTCGAGCAGGGGCTGCACGCCCTTGTTCTTGAACGCCGAGCCGCAGACCACGGGGACGAACGCCATTTCCAGCGTGCCCTTGCGGATCAGCTTCTTCAGCTCCTCGACCGACGGCTCGTTGCCTTCCAGGTACGATTCCATCGCGGCATCGTCCTGCTCGACGGCCATTTCGATCAGGTCGCTGCGATACTTGGCGGCCTTTTCCTTCAGGTCATCGGGGATGTCCTGATATTCGAACTTGGCGCCCAGCGACTCTTCGAGCCAGATGATCGCGCGGTTCTCGACCAGGTCGACCAGACCCTTGAAGCCGCCCTCGATGCCGATCGGCAGATACAGGACCGCCGGACGCGCACCCAGGCGCTCGATGATCGAGTTCACGCAGAAATAGAAGTCGGCGCCGGTGCGGTCGAGCTTGTTGACGAAGCACATGCGCGGCACGCCGTACTTGTCGGCCTGACGCCACACGGTTTCCGACTGCGGCTCAACGCCCGCCACGCCGTCGAAACAGGCGACCGCGCCGTCGAGCACGCGGAGCGAACGCTCCACCTCGATGGTGAAGTCGACGTGCCCGGGGGTGTCGATGATGTTGATGCGGTTGTCGTTCCAGAAACAGGTCGTCGCGGCCGACGTGATGGTGATGCCGCGCTCCTGCTCCTGCTCCATCCAGTCCATGGTGGCGGTGCCTTCATGCACTTCGCCGATCTTGTAGGACTTGCCGGTATAATAAAGAATGCGCTCGGTCGTGGTCGTCTTGCCGGCATCAATGTGCGCCATGATGCCGATGTTGCGATACTTCTCGAGCGGATGGCTGCGGGCCATGATCGATCTTCCTCAAGCGTAGGGGGGAGCCGGTTGGCCCGGCTCCCCCTTATATAGGCTGTTTGCGTGACCAGCGGAAGACCGCCGGCACCGCACCCTGAAAAGGTTGCGGCGGGGCGGAAATACATCCGGTCCGCCGCAAGACCCTTACCAGCGGTAGTGCGAGAAGGCGCGATTCGCTTCCGCCATGCGGTGCGTGTCTTCGCGCTTCTTGACCGCATTGCCGCGGTTGTTGGCGGCATCCATCAGCTCACCCGACAGACGCGCGGCCATCGTGTTCTCCGAACGGGCGCGCGACGCGCCGATCAGCCAACGGATGGCCAGGGCCTGGGCACGCTCCGGACGGACTTCGACCGGGACCTGGTAGGTCGCACCGCCGACGCGGCGCGAACGGACTTCGATGCCCGGCTTGATGTTGTTCAGCGCATCGTGGAACACGCCGATCGGATCGCGCTTGGCGCGCGTTTCGACGGTTTCCAGAGCACCATAGACGATGGATTCGGCGACGGACTTCTTACCGTCCAGCATGACCGAATTCATGAACTTCGACAGGACCACATCTCCGAACTTAGGGTCCGGCAGGATTTCCCGCTTTTCGGGACGACGACGACGAGCCATTCTCGTATTTCCTTACAAAACTTCAGCCTTTGATGGTCGAGGAGCCTGAAAACAGGCCCGACCGGCTTACTTCGGACGCTTGGCGCCGTACTTCGAGCGGGACTGCTTGCGATCCTTCACGCCCTGCGTGTCGAGGACGCCGCGCAGCACGTGGTAGCGCACGCCGGGAAGGTCGCGCACACGGCCGCCGCGGATGAGCACCACCGAGTGCTCCTGCAGGTTATGGCCTTCGCCCGGAATGTACGAGATGACTTCGCGGCTGTTGGTCAGACGGACCTTGGCCACCTTGCGAAGCGCCGAGTTCGGCTTCTTCGGGGTCGTCGTGTAGACACGGGTGCAAACGCCGCGCTTCTGCGGGTTCTGCTCCATTGCAGGGACCTTGGACTTGGCCTTCTGCAGTTCGCGGCCCTTGCGGACCAGCTGGTTGATCGTCGGCATTGAAGCCTTCACCTTTCCATGAGGTTACTTTGCTGGAGCCATCACAGCACTTCGGAATACAAAAAGGGGCCATCGCGGCTTTCGCCCGGCCCTATTCGCATCCAGCAATGTTCAAGCTTGCCCGACGGATAAGTCCCGAATCCCGAGAAATCCCCTTCGTGCAGTGGCGGGCTATACGCGGGAAGGCGTGTCGGGTCAACGTGGGCTGGACAGGGCTTCGGATACCCGTCGCAGCCGGGTACGATTTTTTCGCACGGAACGCTTGCCCCGCCCGGCCACTCGGGCTAATGGCGACCGCCTCGCAGGAGTGTAGCTCAGTTGGTAGAGCATCGGTCTCCAAAACCGAGGGCCCACGGTTCGAGTCCGTGCACTCCTGCCACTTTTCATGACATCGTCGGATAGATGACGCCGCAGTTTGTGGCGGGCGCTGACGCGCGATGGCTTGCCTGAAACCGTCATCCCAGCGCAGGCTGGGATCTCTGACAGTCGTTCCGGCGCGCTCGATAAAGGCCCCAGCCTGTGCTGGGGCGACGGTGAGGTGTTGACGGAATGGACCGTCAATTCACCGGTCGGGGCCCGACGCCCGGCGGAGTCGCTGGGTCGACCTCATCGATTTCGTCGCCCCGGTTGCCGCCACCGGCCCCTGCCCCGCTGCCATGCACTTCGCCCGTCTTCGGATCGACCGAGGCGCGCCGGCCATTGTCCGCAGGCAGACTGGTCTCCGCATGGCCTTCACCGGTCGCGGGCGCGGCGGTGGTGACGCTGCCCGCCGGTTCGGCGCGGCCCATCGCATCCTCGTCATCTCGGGTATAACCCTGCCCCGAATAGCCGCTGTCGCGGTCGAAGGGCTGGGGTGGGCGCTTGTCGGTGTCGGACATGGACGATCTCCTTGCTGCCCAGGTCAACGGGAGAGGAGAGCCGCCGTTCCCCGAAATGCGAAAGGGGCGCCCGGCCTGTCGGCGGACGCCCCTCTCCCTCAAACCGAAGCCCGATCGAGTCAGCTACGGAACAGCGAATGCGGATCGATGATGTCGTCACCGCGCGTGACCGTATCGGCGTCGCGGCTCTGCTGCTCGCGCTCCGCCCGCAGCGAGGCGAGCAGCGCTTCGCGATCGCCCTCCAGGCGGTTGTCGGTCGGCTGCGCATCGGCATTGCCACCGGTCGACTTGGCCGCCTTGGCCACGGCCGAGTCCAGTTCGCGCTGCGTGGTCAGGCCCAGGGTCACCGGATCCTTCGGCGTGATGTTGGCGATGTTCCAGTGGCTGCGGTCGCGGATCGCCGCGATCGTCGTGCGCGTGGTGCCGATCAGGTTCGAAATCGCGCCGTCCGAGATTTCGGGATGGTTGCGGATGATCCAGGCGATGCCGTCCGGCTTGTCCTGCCGCTTGCTGACCGGCGTGTAGCGCGGGCCCTTGGTCCGGCGGACCTGTTCGGGGCCCTTGATCATCTTCATGCGGTAATCGGGATCGGCCTGCGCCTTCTCGATCTCGGTCTGTGCCAGTTCGTGCGCACGGACGGGATCGCGGCCGGTCAGTTTGGTGGCGGCGGTGTCGTCGGCGATCGCCTGCACCTCGAGGATGTGGAGGCCGCAGAAATCCGCGATCTGCTCGAACGAGAGCGACGTGTTGTCGACCAGCCAGGAAGCGGTCGCATGGGGCATGAGCGGCTGGGCCACGAAGATCACTCCAGTCGGAAAATAAAAGGGCCGCCCCTCATCGGAGCGGCCGTAGCGGCGGTAAATCTAGTGAAAGCCACACCCAAGAGCAAGGTGCACCACCACAAACTGTCCGGATTGGCCCGGCGTGCCTAAGCGGCGACGCCTATCAGACCCGGCGCCGGGGCTCAATCCTCATCGAATCGACCGAAGGGAAGAAGTTGCGAGGCGAGCCTGCGCGCCGCCTGCATATCCCCCGCACGCAGCGGGACCAGCACCTGCGCCGCACCGCGTTGCAGGATGCGGTCGAGCGCCGTGGGCGCCTCGGCGCGGGTCGCCTGCTCGGCGAGCGCCCGGCCACGCGGGTCGCGCGGATCGAGTTCCAGCCGCAACAGCGCGGCAAGGCCCGGAAACAGCGCGCGGTCGCCGCCCAGCGCCACCGCCCGCTCCAGCGCGGAGAGCCCCAATGATCGCTGTGCCCCCAATGCGGCGCGCCCCATGATCGTGCCGAGCTTCTTCACCGCGCCGATATGCCAGGCCCCCAGCGCCACCTGCGCCTCCGCATCGCGGGGGTTCTGCGCGACCAGCGCCTCGAACTGCCGCCGCGCCGCCACCGCATCGGTGCGGTTCCCGGTCAGCTTCGCGCGATAGCCGAGTGCGGTGGCGCGCATCAGCAAAGCCTCCCGGTCGTCGGGTGCCCGCCGCAACGCATTGCCCGCGGCGGCATAGGCATTGGTCACGCGGTGCAGCGCGCTCGCCTCGTCCGCATCGCCGAACGACGCCTGGGTCAGGATATCGCGCGCGGATTGGGCCAGCGCCGGAAGCGGCAGAGCGGCGCATGTGGCGACGGCCATCATGACGAGCCCCGCTCGCCCCCATCGCTGCGCCATCATCATCATCTCCCCCGACCCTCGCTGAAATCCATGCCGGAAAACGGCCGATCTGGTCTTTTGCCTTCGTCGCAAGCTTTGCCGCCGCGATCAAGCCCGGCTTAGGGGGATCAATGCTCCAGCGTCAGGACGATCTTGCCCAGATGGTCGCCCGCCTCCATCCGGCGATGCGCGTCGGCCACCTCGGCCAGCGGGAAGCTGCGGTCGATGACGGGGCGAAGCCGCCCTTCCTCGACATGCGGCCAGACGATCCGCGCGATCTCGTCGGCGACCATCGCCTTGAACTCGCGGTCGCGCCCGCGCAGCGTCGAGCCGGTCAGGATCAGGCGGCGGCGCATCACCTCCCAAATCGGGATTTCGGCCTTGGCCCCACGCTGCACCGCGATCGAGACGTGCCGCCCCTCCTCGGCCAGGCATCGCAGGTTGCGCGGGACATAGTCGCCGCCGACCATGTCCAGCACGATGTCGACGCCGCGCCCGTCGGTGAAGCTCTTCACCGCCTCGACGAAATCGGTGGATTTGTAGTTGATCGCCCTGGCCGCGCCGAGCTTTTCGGCGGCGGCGCATTTCTCGTCCGATCCGGCGGTGACGATGACCGTCAGGCCGAACAGCTTGCCCAGCGCGATCGCCATGGTACCGATGCCGCTCGTCCCGCCATGGACCAGCAGGGCGTCGCCGTCGCGGGCGTAGGCGCGCTCGAAGACGTTGGTCCACACGGTGAACAGCGTTTCCGGCAACGCCGCCGCCTGCACCATCGACAGGCCGTGCGGGACGGTCAGGCAGTGCTCGGCGACCGCGACCGCATATTCGGCATAACCGCCGCCGCCGATCAGCGCACAGACCGGCTGGCCCAGCATCTCGAACCCGACGCCCGCACCGACCGCGACGATCTCGCCCGCGATCTCCAGCCCCGGGATCGACGGCGCGCCCGGCGGCGGCGGATAGAGGCCCTGACGCTGCATCACGTCGGGCCGGTTGACGCCCGCCGCCGCGACGCGGATCAGCACCTCGCCCTCCCCCGGCATGGGGGTGGGACGCTGTAAGGGCACCAGCACTTCGGGACCGCCCGCCACCTCGGGATCGATGGCGGTCATCATTTCGGGAATGTCCACGATCCCCATCACATCGCTATCCGCGCGCACCGATCCGCCCCTTCGCCCGTCCGTCTTCGCGACCGTTATTGACATCGTCGGCCACCGGGTCAACGCTGCATACCCAGATGGATACGGATGATTCCCCCCTCCGCACGCCGGACAGCCTGACCACGCTGGTCCAGGCTGACCTCGATCCGCTCTCGCTCGCCGAGCTGGAAGCGCGGATCGCCGTGCTGCAAGGGGAGATCGAGCGAACGCGAAGCCATATGGCGCGCGCCTCGCTGCACCGGGCCAGCGCCGACGCGCTGTTCAAGCGGTGACCCGTACCGGATCGGCCGGGCGATCATATGCCTTTTGCCGGTCCATCGGGTCGCCCGCCGCCGCGCGACACGCTTTGTTCAGCGGTCGTGCGCTACCCCCGCTTGATGCCGGGGCCTGCCATCCCGACATTGGTCGAAACGAGGCGCCCGTCCCCTGCGCCTCGGAAGGAGTATCGTAGATGCCATCTTTCGCCCCCGCGCTCGAGACCACGCTTCACAAGGCGCTGGAAGCCGCGACGTTGCGGCGCCACGAATATGCCACGCTGGAGCACCTCCTCCTCGCGCTGATCGACGACGACCATGCCTCCAAGGTGATGGAAGCATGCCATGTCGACCTGGGCGAGCTGAAGGCAACGGTCGCCCAGTATCTCGACACCGAACTCGACGCGCTGAAGGTCGAGGCGGCGACGGACCCCTCCCCCACCAGCGGGTTCCAGCGCGTGGTCCAGCGCGCGATCCTGCACGTCCAGTCGTCGGGGCGTGACGAAGTGACCGGCGCCAACGTGCTGGTCGCGCTGTTCTCCGAACGCGAATCCTATGCCGTCTATTTCCTGCAACAGCAGGACATGAGCCGCCTGGATGCCGTCAGCTTCATCAGCCACGGCGTCGGCAAGGGCGGCGCGACCAGCGAATCGACCCCGCCCAAGGGCGTCGAGGAGGAAAAGCCCGCCAAGCCGACCGAGAAGGGCAAGGCCGAGAGCGCGCTCAAGCAGTTCACCGTCGACCTCAATGAAAAGGCCAAGGCGGGCAAGGTCGATCCGCTGATCGGGCGCGGGCCCGAAGTGGACCGGACCGTCCAGATCCTGTGCCGCCGGTCGAAGAACAACCCGCTCTATGTGGGCGATCCCGGCGTCGGCAAGACCGCCATCGCCGAAGGTCTGGCGCGCAAGATCGTCGAGGGCGACGTGCCCGAAGTGTTGAAGCCGGCCGTCATCTACTCGCTCGACATGGGCGCGTTGCTGGCGGGCACCCGCTATCGCGGCGATTTCGAGGAGCGGCTGAAGGCGGTCGTCAACGAACTGGAGAAGCTGCCCCACGCGGTCCTCTTCATCGACGAGATCCACACCGTCATCGGCGCGGGCGCAACCAGCGGCGGGGCGATGGATGCGTCGAACCTGCTCAAGCCCGCTCTGTCGGGCGGCACGATCCGCTGCATCGGCTCGACCACCTATAAGGAGTTCCGCAACCACTTCGAAAAGGACCGCGCGCTGCTGCGCCGGTTCCAGAAGATCGACGTGAACGAGCCGACCATCGAGGATACGATCAAGATCCTCGCCGGACTTCGCACCGCGTTCGAGGAGCACCATCAGGTCAAATACACCCCCGACGCGATCAAGTCGGCGGTGGAACTGTCCGCGCGCTACATCAACGACCGCAAGCTGCCCGACAAGGCGATCGACGTGATCGACGAAGTGGGCGCGATGCAGATGCTGGTGCCGGTCAACAAGCGCAAGAAGACGATCACGCCCAAGGAGATCGAGGCCGTGATCGCCACCATGGCCCGCATCCCGCCGAAAAGCGTGTCGACCGACGACCGCCAGCAACTGGAAACGCTGGAGACCGACCTCAAGCGCGTGGTGTTCGGCCAGAATGCCGCGATCGAGAACCTTTCGTCGGCGATCAAGCTGAGCCGGGCGGGGCTTCGCGATCCCGACAAGCCGATCGGCAACTACCTCTTCACCGGCCCCACCGGTGTCGGCAAGACGGAAGTGGCGCGCCAGTTGGCGACGATCCTGGGCATTCCGCTCCAGCGGTTCGACATGTCCGAATATATGGAGCGTCACTCGGTCAGCCGGTTGATCGGCGCGCCTCCGGGCTATGTCGGCTATGACCAGGGCGGGTTGCTGACCGATGCGGTCGACCAGAATCCGCATTCGGTGCTGCTGCTCGACGAGATCGAGAAGGCGCATCCCGACCTGTTCAACATCCTGTTGCAGGTGATGGACAATGGGAAGCTGACCGATCACCACGGCAAGACGGTCGATTTCCGCAACACGATCATCATCATGACGACCAATGCGGGCGCCGCCGACATGGCGCGCGAGACGGTCGGCTTCGGCAACCTCACCCGCGAGGGCGAGGATGAGCAGGCCGTGCAGAAGATGTTCACGCCGGAATTCCGCAACCGCCTGGATGCGATCGTGCCCTTCGGCTATCTCCCGCCCGAAGTCGTCGCGCGGGTGGTGGACAAGTTCATCCTCCAGCTCGAACTCCAACTGGCCGATCGCAACGTCCATATCAGCCTGGACGAGGCGGCGAAGAGCTGGCTCACCGAAAAGGGCTATGACCGCCTGTACGGCGCGCGTCCGATGGGCCGCCTGATCCAGGAAAAGATCAAGCAGCCGCTGGCCGAGGAACTGCTGTTCGGCAAGCTGGTCCATGGCGGCGAGGTGACGGTGCGGATGAAGGACGGCGCGCTGTCCTTCGCGATCGAACCCGCGGCGCCCAAGAAGCCGCGCAAGAAGGGGGGCAAGCCCGCCTCGGTCGACGCGAGCTGATCCCGCTTTCGACAGGATCGTGGATGAAGAGGCCGGGTGGCGACACCCGGCCTTTTTCATGTTCTCCGATCCGCGGGATCATCCGAAACGGATTGACCTTTTACCGGGAGCATTCTCGACTTTAACCACATTTTTGGGCTTTTGCAGACACATGGCGGCCCATGAACGGCGTGGGTCGCATTAAAATCTGGGCATTGGTGCTGGCGATGTGGACCATCGTCTGGCCGTTCGCCTCCGCCCATGCGCAGGCGGGAGAGGCCGTCGCCACCTGTATCCGCCCGATCGAACCGGGCCAGACCGCCGCCGCGATGTTCGGCCAACCGCAGGGCTTCGATTGCCGCGACGACCAGTCCTCCTATGGCGCGGGCGACTTCTGGGTCTTGTCCCAACCCCTGCCCGCCTTGCCCGGCGATCCGCGCGAGCGGCTGACCATCGCCTTCGCCAGCACTTGGCAGGACGCGACGACGCTCCATATCCTCTATGCCGACGGGCAGGTCCGGCGGATCGCCTTTACCAGCGCGACGACATCGCCCTATCTGCTGCTGGGCCCGATGATCGCGGTCCCCCTGCCCCGCATGACCACACGACCGGTACGCATCCTGTGGGAAGCGCATGGCGCGGCCAATATGCGCGGCGTGGTCCGGGGGGCACGGCTGCAACATCATGCCGAGGCGCTGGAGGTCGAGGGGCAACTCGGCCTGCTCTACGGCACGATCATGGGGATGGTCGTCGCGCTGGCGCTCTATAACATCGTCCTGTGGCCCGCGCTGCGCCAGCCCTTGCAGCCGGTCTATTGCCTGCTCCTGTTCTTCATCACCGGCTATGCCCTGTGTTCGTCGGGGCTGATCGGGCAGTGGTTGCCCTGGCTCGACAATAACGAGCGGCACCGGTGGAATGCGATCATGCTGGGCGGCGTGGCACTGACCATCGTGATCTTCGCGCGCTATTTCTTCGAGCGGGAGGTGTTTCGCGGATGGCTGGACCGGATGGCGGTGGTCGTCTTCTCCCTGATCGCCGTTCCCAATCTTGCCTTCGCGCTGCTGGCGCCCTTGTGGATCCGCACGCTCGACGCGCTGGTCGTGGCGGGGTTCGCGATCCTGCTGGCGTTCCTGATCGCCGTGCTGGTGCAGGCATGGCGGCGGCGGAGCAACTTCCTCTGGGCCTTCGCCATCGGATGGGGGACGCCGATCATCCTGGCGATGTTCCGGGTGCTCAATGCCGCGCATCTGATCGCCTGGCGCCCGTGGATCGACCAGTCGACGGTGTTGTCCATGGGAGCCGAAGCCCTCTGCGCCAGCCTGGGGGTCGCCTATCGAATCTATCTGCTCAGCCGCGAGCGCGATCTGGCCCGCGCCGATGAGCGCGTCGCCCGGCGGCTGGCCGATACCGACCCGCTGACCGGTCTGTTCAACCGCCGCGCCTTTCTGGACCAGGCGATCGGGCGGAGCGGGCCGCAGACGCTGATCCTGGCCGATATCGACCATTTCAAGCGGATCAACGACGCGCTGGGCCATGATGGCGGCGACGAGGTGCTGCGCATCTTCGCCCGGTCGCTGGCCGATCCGCTGGGCCCCGACATGCTGGTCGCGCGAATCGGGGGCGAGGAATTCGCCCTTCTCGCCGATGCCGCCCGTGCGCCCGATGCCGAGCTTCTGCTCGCCCGCCTGCGCGCCGCCAGCTATCCCATGGGCGCCAAGGTGACCGCCAGCCTGGGCCTGTGCACCGGCCCCATGGCCAGCGAGGAGGATTGGCGCCGCGTCTATCGCGAAGCCGATCAGGCGTTGTTCGCCGCCAAGGACGGCGGCCGCGACCGGGCCTGTTGGGGCGTGCCGCTGTCCGGCGACGGCTATCCACCGCCCCCCTTGCCCAACAACCGGCCCCGCCCTAGACAGGAGCAAGGGGAGAAGGGCGTGTGCGCGAACGGCGGATCTTGATGGCCATGACGATACTGGCGCTGATCGCGCTGGCCTATCGCCACCCCACCGCCGATATCCGCCTGATCACCCATGACATCGCCGACCGATCGCCGCGCCGTGTGCAGGCCGCGGTCGATCTGGGCCTGTTCGGCGTCTCGATCCTCTACACCTGGACCGTCGACCGGTTGCGCTGAGGTGCGATCCGGCGGCGCTGGACCGGACGGCACCGGCCCGGTTTCGCGGGAGTGGATCAAACTAGGCGCGAGCATCCTTGCGCGTGCGCCGGGCCTGCCCCATAGCGGCGTCATGGATACGCCCATCGAAGAACTGACGTTCGAGGACGCCCTCAAGGAACTGGAGAGGATCGTCGGCCGACTGGAAAGCGGCGAAGCGACGCTCGACGAATCGATCCGCCTCTATGAGCGCGGCGACCGTCTGCGCCAGCGCTGCGCCGAGCGGCTGGACGCGGCACAGGCCCGGATCGAGGCGATCCGCCTCGACGCCGAGGGCAAGCCCGCGGGCACCCGCCCGTTCCAGGCGGGTTGAGCGTGACGCTGACCGCCACCACCCTGTCGGGTGCCCTGGCCGAAGTCGCCGAGGACATCGACGCCCGCTTCGCGCAGTTGCTCGCCGATCCGGGCGATCCGCGCGCCTCGCTCTATGCCGCGATGCGCCATGCTGCGATCGGCGGGGGCAAGCGGTTGCGCCCGCTACTCGTCTTCGCGACGTCGCATCTGTTCGCCGTCGATCGCGACACGGCGGGCTGGGTCGCGACCGCGCTGGAGTCGATCCATGTCTATTCGCTGATCCATGACGATCTGCCCGCGATGGACGACGACGATATGCGGCGCGGCAAGCCGACCGTGCACAAGGCGTTCGACGAGGCGACGGCGATCCTGGCGGGCGACTGTCTCCATGCGCTGGCCTTCGAGATTCTGGCCGATCCCTCGACCCATGCCGATCCCTTCGTCCGGTCGGAGTTGATCCTCGACCTCGCCCGCGCTTCGGGCCCTAGCGGCATGGCGGGCGGGCAGCAGATGGACCTGGAGGCGGAACGACAGGTGTTCGACCTCGCCACCGTCACCCGGCTTCAGCAGATGAAGACCGGCGCGCTGATCTGCGCCGCGGTCGAGGCGGGCGCGATATTGGGCCGGGTGCCGCCGGAGGGCCGGACGCATCTGCGCGGCTATGCGCATGATCTGGGCCTCGCCTTCCAGATCGCCGACGACCTGCTCGACGCCGAGGGTGACGAGGCCGTGGCGGGCAAGAAGCTGCGCAAGGACGAAGAGGCGGGCAAGGCGACCTTCCTCAGCCTGCTGGGCGTCGCGCGCGCGCGGGAACAATGCCGGATGCTGGTCGCCCAGGCGATCGAGCACTTACGCGATTACGGCCCCGAGGCCGATCTGCTCCGTGCCATCGCCTCCTATGTGGTGGAGCGCGACCGATGACCCGGATCGGCGTCTATCCCGGCACCTTCGATCCCGTCACGCTGGGTCATATGGACATCATCCGGCGCGGCGCGAAGCTGGTCGACCGGCTGGTGATCGGCGTCACCACCAATCCCTCCAAATCGCCCATGTTCACCCTTCAGGAACGGATGGAGATGGTGCGGCGCGAGGTAGCCGATGTCGCGGGCGAGATTCATGTCGTCGCCTTCGATTCGCTGCTGATGGACTTTGCCGAGCGCGAGGGGGCGAAGGTGATCGTCCGTGGCCTGCGCGCCGTCGCCGATTTCGAATATGAATATCAGATGGCGGGCATGAACCAGCAGATCAATCCGCGGGTCGAAACCGTCTTCCTGATGGCCGATGTCGCCCTGCAACCCATCGCCAGCCGGTTGGTCAAGGAAATCGCCATGTATGGCGGCAATATCGCCAAATTCGTCACCCCCGCCGTCCGAACCCAGGTGATCGAGCGGGTGGAAAAGATCGGCCGCAAGGGATCGTAACCTCCTCCCCGGCACGGGGAGGTGGCAGGGCGAAGCCCTGACGGAGGGGGGCTTCCTCACAGGACACGCTTTGCCGCACGCCCCCTCCACCAGCTTTGTTGGTCCCGCTCCCCGTGTAGGGGAGGATCATTTGCCCCCAAAAGGTTCAGATTGGCGCAAGGGGCGATTTGCTCTACAGCCACCCCATTCCTTTCCTTGTCGTAGAGATGTGATGCGCGTTCTCGCCGCTCTTGCCATGATGATGGCCAGCCTGATCGCCGTTCCGGCCCAGGCGCAATCCCAGTCCCAGACCCCGCCCAAATTCACCACCCCCGCCAAGGCGGCACAAGTGCTGGAGGCCAATGTCGCGGGTCGCCCGACCCCGCCGCCGGTCACCGACAAGGAGAATCTCTGGCTGCTCGACCTGTCGACCGGCGGGCGGGTGACGATCTGGCTGCGTCCCGATGTCGCGCCCAAGATGGTGGAGCGGATCAAGACGCTGACCCGTCGTCATTTCTATGACGGGCTGCTCTTCCACCGCGTGATCGACGGCTTCATGGCGCAGGGCGGCGATCCCAAGGGTGACGGCACCGGCGGGTCGGACCTGCCCAACATCCCCGCAGAGTTCAACTATCTGCCCCATGTGCGCGGATCGGTGGCTGCGGCGCGAGCCGACGACCCGAACAGCGCCAACAGCCAGTTCTACATCGTCTTCCAGCCGCGCTTCGCGCTCGACAAGAAATACACGGTGTTCGGGCGCGTGATCGACGGTATGCAGTGGGTCGACCGGATCGAACGCGGCGAGCCCCCCGCGAACCCCAGCAAGATCGTCCATGCCTATATCGCGGCGGACAATCCCCCTGCCTATGTGCCCCCCGCCCCCGTCGCGGCCCCCGATCTGGGTGCGCCGGTGACGCTGCCGGGCGCCCCGCCCGCCACCAAGCCGGCGGCAGCACGCCGTCCCGCGCCCAAGGCGGCTCCGGCCAAGAAGGCGGCAACGGCCACCAAGTGAACGTAGATCTTTTCGACTTCGCGCTGCCGCCCGAGCGGATCGCGCTTTATCCGGCCTCGCCGCGCGATTCGGCGCGGATGCTGGTTCTCGACGGCGACGCCACCCGCGACCAGCGGGTGAGCGACCTGCCGACCTGCCTCCGCCCCGGCGACCTGCTGGTGTTCAACGACACTCGCGTCATCCCCGCCCAGCTTGAGGGCACGCGGGGCGAGGCGAAGATCGGCGCGACGCTGCACAAGCGTGAGGGCACCCGCCGCTGGCGCGCCTTCATCCGCAACGCCAAGCGGTTGCGCGACGGCGACGTGATCGACTTCGGCGCGGGCGTCAGCGCCACCGCGCGCGACCGGGCCGAGGATGGCAGCTTCGCCCTCGATTTCGCCGGCGACGAACCGGTCGAGCTGCTGCTGGAGCGGGCGGGCACCATGCCGCTGCCCCCCTATATCGCGCAGAAGCGCGGCATCACTGAAAAGGACGCCGACGACTATCAGACCATGTTCGCCAATGAGCCCGGCGCCGTCGCCGCGCCCACGGCGGCGCTGCACTTCACGCCGGAGCTGCTCGCCGCGCTCGATGCGGGCGGCATCGAGCATGCGACGCTGACGCTGCATGTCGGCGCGGGCACCTTCCTGCCGGTCAAGGCGGAGGACACGGTCGATCACAAGATGCATGCCGAATGGGGCCGCATCGATGCCGCCACCGCCGACCGGCTGAACGCCGTCAAGGCGCGCGGCAGCCGGGTGATCGCGGTCGGCACCACCTCGCTGCGCCTGATCGAGAGCGCGGCAGGCGAGGATGGCGTGATCCGTGCCTTCGAGGGCGATACCGCGATCTTCATCACGCCGGGCTATCGCTTTCGCGGGATCGACGGGCTGATGACCAATTTCCACCTGCCCCGCTCGACGCTGTTCATGCTGGTGTCCGCCTTGATGGGGCTGGAGCGGATGCAGGCGGCCTATGCCCATGCGATCGCCAACGCATATCGCTTCTATTCCTATGGCGACGCCTCGCTGCTGCTGCCGGAGCACGCGGCGTGATCCTGCTCGCGCTGCTGCTCCAGGCGGCGACGCCGGGCGCGAACGAGACGGTGACCGTCACCGCCCGTCCCACCCCCTTCGCGCAGACGCCCGCGACCATGGTGGTGGAGCCTGTCGCGATGATGATCGCCGCGTTCGATGCGGACGGCGACGGCAAGACCAGCCGCGAGGAGATGGAAGCGGGCGTAAAGCACTCCTACGACGCCATCGACACCGCGCATCGGGGCTCCATCGGCTATCTCCAGTTCGCCGACTGGGCCGAGCGCTGGCTGGGCGACCGCAATGCGCTGCCCAGCCCGTTCGATGTCGACAAGGACAGCGACAATCGCATCACCCTGGCCGAATTGCAGGCGCATTTCTCGCGCCTGTTCTCGCGCTTCGACCGCGACCATGACGGCGCGATCAGCCGCGCTGAGGCGCTGACCATCCGCACCATTCCCGCCGACGCCAATGGCCCTGCCGGCCCGCTCGCGCCCCGAGACAAAAGACAATGACCGCCCGCTTCTCCTTCGCCATCCACGCCACCGACGGCCGCGCCCGCACCGGCACCATCACCATGAAGCGCGGCGAAATCCGTACCCCCGCCTTCATGCCCGTCGGCACCGCCGCCACCGTCAAGGCGATGAAGCCCGGCGATGTGCGCGCGAGCGGTGCGGACATCATCCTGGGCAACACCTATCACCTGATGCTGCGCCCCGGTGCCGAGCGGGTGAACCGGCTGGGCGGGTTGCACGGCTTCATGGGCTGGGACCGGCCGATCCTGACCGACTCGGGCGGCTATCAGGTGATGAGCCTGGCCGATCTGACCAAGCGGTCGGAGGATGGCGTATCCTTCAAAAGCCATCTCGACGGCACCCGCCATCTGCTCAGCCCGGAACGCTCGATCGAAATCCAGCGGCTGCTGGGCAGCAACATCGTCATGGCGTTCGACGAACTGGTCCCCACCACCTCGACCCGCGAGGTGCAGGCCGCCGCGATGGAACGCTCGATGCGCTGGGCGAAGCGCAGCCGCGACGCCTTCGACGCGGGCGGCCTACATGCCGAGGACAATGCGATCTTCGGTATCCAGCAAGGCGCGCTGGACGAAGGGTTCCGCAAAAGCTCCGCCGATGCGCTGATCGATATCGGTTTTGACGGCTATGCGATCGGCGGTCTCGCGGTCGGCGAAGGGCAGGAGGCGATGTTCGGCTGCCTCGACTTCGCGCCGGGCCAGTTGCCCGCCGACAAGCCGCGCTACCTGATGGGCGTGGGCAAGCCGACCGATATCGTCGGCGCGGTCGAGCGCGGGGTCGACATGTTCGACTGCGTGCTCCCCACCCGCTCCGGCCGCACGGGGCAGGCCTTTACGCGGCAGGGGCCGATCAACATCCGCAACGCCCGCTTCGCCGAGGATCAGGGGCCGCTCGACCCCGCTTGTGGCTGCCCGGTCTGTGCGACCTGGAGCCGCGCCTATCTCCATCACCTGGTCCGCGCGGGCGAAATCCTGGGCGCGATGCTGATGACCGAGCATAATATCTGGTTCTACCAGCAGATGATGGCCGATCTGCGCGCCGCGATCAGCGAAGGACGGCTCTCGGCCTTTGCGGACGACTTCCGGGCGCGCTACGCTGGCGGCGGAGTAGGAGAGTAACCATGACCGACCGTACCGAAGACGCCCCCAACGAAATCCTCGCCGCCGCCAAGGAGGCCAAGGACCACGCCATTGCCGCCGCCGAAGCCGCTGCCGAATCGGTGAAGGAGCAGACCCGCAACTGGCCGCTGGGCAAGATCGGGCTGGGCGTCGGCATCGGTTCGGCGGCGATCGCGGCGGCCGTCCTCTACGGCACGCGCAACAAGTCCAAGTAACACGTCCAACCAAGAGGGTTTTCATGCGCCTTTTCCGTGCCGCGCTTCTGCTCGGCGTCGCCGCCCTTCCCACACTGGCCGGGGCGCAAACAGCGCCAGGCCCGGCGCGCACGGAAAGCGTGAAGCCCATCGCCTTCACCACGCGCACCCTGCCCAACGGCCTGCGCGTCTATGCCATTCGCGACACGACGACGCCCAACGTCTCGGTCCAGGTCTGGTATGATGTCGGGTCGAAGGACGATCCGAAGGGCCGCTCGGGCTTCGCCCACA
The DNA here is from genome assembly GCF_038084995.1 of Sphingomonas sp. 2378. Lineage (NCBI taxonomy): Bacteria > Pseudomonadati > Pseudomonadota > Alphaproteobacteria > Sphingomonadales > Sphingomonadaceae > Sphingomonas > Sphingomonas sp. 2378. Next base: position 11,525 of record NZ_JAXCMJ010000007.1, on the reverse strand, counting down.
TGTTCGAGCATCTGATGTTCAAGGCGACGCGCAACCTTGTCCCCGAACAGATGGATCGCCTGACCGAGGATGTCGGCGGCTATAACAACGCCTCCACCGCCGACGACTATACCAATTATTTCGAGGTGGTGCCCGCCAATCACCTGCAACGGCTGCTCTTCGCGGAGGCCGACCGCATGGCCGCGCTGGTCGTCGAGCCCAAGAGCTTCGCCAGCGAGCGCGACGTGGTGAAGGAGGAACTGCGCCAACGCACCCTCGCCCAGCCCTATGGCAAGCTGTTCTCCATCTACTATCCCAAGCTGGCCTATACGACGCATCCCTATGCGCGCCCCGGCATCGGCAGCCTGGAGGAACTGGAGTCGGCGGGCATCGATGACGTCCGCGCCTTCCACGCCACCTATTACCGGCCCGACAATGCGGTGCTGGTCGTCGCGGGCAATTTCGATCCCGCGCAGCTCGACCGCTGGGTCGATCAGTATTTTGCGAACATCAAACGCCCCGCCAATCCGATCCCGCGCGTCACCGTGCAGGAGCCCAGGCGGACCGAGGCGGTCACCCGCAGCGTCTATGAGGCGAATGTCCCGCTGCCCGCCGTCCTGATCAGCTATCATATCCCGCCGGAGCGTAGCGCGGATACCCCGGCGCTGATGGTGCTGAACGCGATCCTGTCGGCGGGCGAAAGCTCGCGGCTGTACGAGGATCTGGTCTATCGCGACCAACTCGCCCAGTCCGCCGCGACCTTCCTCGACACCAAGCAATCGACCGGCAATTTCGTCGCCTATGCGATGATGGCGGGCGGCAAGCCGGTCGCCGAGGGCGAAGCGGCGCTGAAGAAGGAGATCGCGCGGCTGCGTGACGCGCCCGTCTCCGCCGCCGAACTGGCCGAGGCGAAGAACGAATTGCTGACCGCCGCGCTCAAGCAGCGCGAGACCGCCGAGGGCAAGGCGAACCTGATCGCCAACAGCGTCATCGTCGATGGCGACCCGACCGCCGCCGACCGCCAGATCGCCGCCGTCCAGACCGTGACCGCCGCCGATGTCCAGCGCGTGGCGCGCGAATATCTAGGGGATAGCCAGAGCGCGACCATCCGCTACCTCCCCGAGTCGGACCGCCCCGCGAACGTGCGCCTGATGCCGATCGAGATCGCGCCGACGGTCCAGACGGCGGCGCTCACCCCGCCCGCCGATATCGCGGTCGTCACCCCCGCGCCCGATGGTCAGCGCATCCTGCCCCCCGCCCCCGGCGCACCGATCGCGCCCACCTTGCCGCAACCGGTGGTCGCCACCCTGTCCAACGGCCTGCGCGTCGTGACGGTCGAGCGACATGACCTGCCGCTGGTCACCGCTTCGCTGGTCGCATTGGGCGGCGCGGCGACCGATCCGGCGGGCAAGGCGGGCGCCAGCAGCCTGTCCGCCGAATTGATGACCAAGGGGACGCGGACCCGCTCCGCCACCGAGATCGCCCGCGCGGTCGAAAGCCTGGGCGGATCGATCGCCAGCAGCGCGACCGACGATGGGGCCAGTATCGACCTGACCGTACCGTCGGCCCAGGCGGACACGGCGATGACCATCCTGGCCGATGTCGCCACCCATCCCGCCTTTGCGCAGGAGGAGATCGACCGCGCCCGGACCCAGTCGATCGACAGCCTGAACGTCGCGATGAAGAATCCCGCGCAGCTCTCGGCGATGGTCGCGGACCGCGTGGTCTATGGGGCACGCGCCTATGGCCAGCCGCTGTCGGGCACGCCCAACTCGCTCAAGGCCCTGACCCGTGCGGACCTGACCGCCGCCTATGCCCGAAGCTGGAAGCCCGCACAGGCGACCCTGCTACTGGTCGGCGACGTCACCCCCGCTCAGGCGCGGACGCTGGCCGAGCGTCATCTGGGGACATGGCGTGTGGCAGGTGCCACGGCGGTAGCGGCCAAGCCCGCCGAACCGGCCTTCCCCGCGCCGCGCGTCATCGTCGTCGACATGCCCGATGCCGGACAGGCGGGCGTGGTCGTCGCGCGCTCCGGCATCCGCCGCGCCGATGACCGCTACTACCCGCTGGCAGTCGCCAATACGGTGCTGGGCGGCGGCTTCTCCTCGCGGCTCAACCAGGAAATCCGTATCAAGCGCGGCCTGGCTTATGGCGCGGGCAGTTCGGTGGCGACCGGTCGCGATATCGGCCTGATCTCCGCCCGGACCCAGACCAAGAACCCGTCCGCCGCCGAGGTGGTCGGCCTGATCGATGCCGAGATGACGAAGCTGGGTACCGCGCCCGTGCCGCAGGACGAACTGGCGACGCGGCAGGCGGTGCTGGTCGGTGGTTTCGGCCGCACGATCGAGACGACGGACGGCATCGCCGACATCCTCGCCAGCTACACGCTTCAGGGCGTGCCGCTGGACGAGCTCAGCCGCTACATCCCGCGCGTGCAGGCGGTCGATTCGGCGGCGGTCCGGTCCGCCTCCGCCGCGCTGCTCGATCCCAAGGCGGCGAGCATCGTCGTGGTCGGCGACGCCAAGCAGTTCCTGCCTGCGCTGAGGGCGGCGCATCCGCAGGTCGAGGTGATCCCGGCGGACGCGATCAACCTCGACACGCCCAAGCTCCGCTGAAACCGGGGCCTCCGCGCGGATCGGTACGTGGCCCAAGGCCGTGCACCATCCCGACGGAGGCCCGGGTCCCGTCAGGAAAGGATTTAGGGTCCGATCGACATTCCCGCGGCGCCCCCTTCACTCCTCCCCTGCAAGGGGAGGGGGACCAGCGAAGCTGGTGGAGGGGTGTCACCGCCCGCGAGAATGGTCCTCTCTCTCCAACCGCGACACTCCTCCGTCAGGCCTTCGACCTGCCACCTCCCCTTCGAGGGGAGGAATGGAATGAATGTCGGTCGCCCCTAGCGACGTGCGAACGGCAGGGCGATGACGTGCGCGACGCCATGCGAAATCCTTAATATTCTCGGCTATAGCGGGCCGGACGGTTCAGGTTCGGCAAGGAAATCCACGCGTTGCGGGTGGCGAGGCAGACGGTAAGGCGAATGGTGCAGGTCTGGCTGGCATTGCTCGGCCTGATGCTGACCTTCGGCCTGATGCTGGCGGCGCAGGGCGCATGGCGACGGTCCGCGTCGCGAACGGTGGCGGCGGGGTCGCGCTCTCCCGCCCCGGCATCGGCCGCTCCGGCAGCCCACGCCGCCGATGCCCTTCCCGCGATCGACGGCAGTACGGGCACGGTCGCCCTGCCCGCCTTGCCCATTCCGCCGGGCGCGGTTCTGACCGACAGCGGCGTCTCCGCTGCCCGTCCTTTCCTCTGGGGCCCGGCCAACGCGATCGATCGCGCGCGCGCGATGCAGTGCCTGACCGCCGCCATCTATTACGAAGCCAATGGCGAAAGCATCGACGGCCAGCGCGCAGTGGCCCAGGTCGTGCTGAACCGAGCCCGCCATCCCGCCTTTCCGGGCACGGTCTGCGGCGTCGTCTATCAGGGGGTGGAGCGGGCGCATTGCCAGTTCAGCTTCGTCTGCGACGGTGCCCTGGCGCGTGCCCCGGCCGTGTCCGGCTGGGCGCGGGCGGCGCGGATCGCGGCAGCGGCCTTGTCGGGCGGCGTCTTCGCCCCGGTCGGGCTCGCCACCCATTATCACACTTTCGCGGTCGCCCCGCCCTGGAACCGGGCAATGGTGATGACCGATATGGTCGGCGCGCACCTGTTCCATCGCTGGAAGGGATATTGGGGCACGGCGGCGGCGATGAATCGGACCTATCGTGGCGGGGAGGTGCTGCCCAGCCTGCCGGTGGCGGGCGGGACACCTGCGGCCGCGAGCGAGATGCCGGTCGCCAATGCCTTGCCCGTTCCCCCCCTGCCGACCGCCTCCGCCAGCCCCGCTGCGGCCCCCGCCCCGCGCGACACGCGGAACACGCCACCGCCGGTATCGGCGAGCGGCGCGGTCATCAGCGAGCGGCTGGCCCGGTCGGGCGAGATACTCGACAAGTGGAAGGACAGCGGCCGTCCGATCGAACGGCCGGACGGACCGCGCCCGGCAATGCCCGGCGCAGCCCCCGTCACCGATCAGCGACGATAGTTGCGGTCGTTCTTCTCGAACCGGACCTGACGGGTCAGCACCGCATAGCGACGGTCGAGGTCGTTGCGCTCCGACGCGCTCAGCCCGCCACCCGACCGGCGATAGCGATATTCGAGCTGGCTCAGATCATGCAACTGCGTGCGCAGACGCACCGCCTCGCGCCGGTTCAGCGCGCCCGAGCGGATGCCCTGATCGATCCGCGACTGAAGCTGGCCCTGCCGCTGGGCGATCGGGGTCCAGCGCTGCGCATCGGCGACCGACGGAACCGCGATCGTGGCGAACCCCAAGCCTGCGAGGATCATGGCCTTCATGACGTTACTCCCATTACAAAGCGGGCGAATACCGGCCCGATCCCCTCTATGGGGAGGGATGATCGCAAAGCTGTCCCAGAGACCTGACGATTATGTCACCAAGTGTCGCAACCCGTGACGCTTCGTTCATCTTCACATCGACCGCCCGGGGTCGCCCGACTTTCCGATACGCCCCCTCCCCCAAGGAGAGGGCGTCGGGAACGGCCTTCTCGTCCGGCTATGCGGACACGGCGTCGTTGTCAGCGGCAGCGGACATTGTTCCGCTCGATGGCCCGGCCGGCCAGCGCGCCGCCGGCGGCGCCGAGCAGCGTGCCCAGCGTCTGGGATCCGCCCGAGGTGATCGCCGCGCCCAGCGCGCCGCCTGCGATGCCGCCGACGATCAGGCCGGTGGTGCCGTCATTGCGGCGGCAATAATAGCGCCCGTCCTGACCGACATAGACGCGGTCGTTGCGGCCCAACCGCCGTTCGCGATAGCGCTGGTTGTCGACATAATAGCGGTCGGCATAATAGCCGCCATAAGCAGGGTCGGGACGGTTATAGTCATAGCCGTAGCGCGGCCCGCCATAACCACCGCCGCCATAGGTCGAGCAGCCCGAAACCAGAGTCGCGGCCGCCACCAGGCCGAGTGTCAGTGCACGCATTGCATCCTCCCTTATGAATGATGCGGGACAATCGTTTCGAGCACGGAAAAGTTGCGATATGTTGGGGAGGTGTTGGTCGAGGCGGGGCGTGCACTTCGACTCCGCTCAGTGCGAACGGGGTGGGTGGCTAAGCCCCTGCCAATTCCCCCCTACCTCCGTTCAACCTGAGCGAAGTCGAAGGGGCCAAGGGGATCCGCCAGAACGCACCCCAATCCTCCCCGACACGGGGAGGTGGCAGGCCGAAGGCCTGACGGAGGGGAACTTCCAAATAGGACGTCCTTTGCGGAGAGCCCCCTCCACCACCGCTTCGCGGCGGTCCCCTCCCCGTACCGGGGAGGACTTACTCCGCCGCCTGCGCCTGCCCCTTGTCGAGCAAGGGCTTCAGATATTTCCCCGTGAAGCTGCGCGGTTCCGCCGCCACCACCTCCGGCGTGCCGACGGCGACGATTTCGCCGCCCTTCACGCCGCCCTCGGGGCCGAGATCGACGATCCAGTCGGCGGTCTTGATGACGTCGAGATTATGCTCGATCACCACCACCGTATTGCCCTGTTCGACCAGCGCGTGCAGCACCTCGAGCAGTTTGCGCACATCCTCGAAATGCAGCCCCGTGGTCGGCTCGTCGAGAATGTAGAGCGTGTTGCCCGTCGCCCGGCGCGACAATTCCTTGGCCAGCTTCACCCGTTGCGCCTCACCGCCCGACAGGGTGGTCGCCTGCTGCCCGACCTTGACATAGCCCAACCCGACCTCGACCAGCATCGCCATCTTGTCGCGGATCGGCGGCACCGCCTGGAAGAACTCCGCCGCATCCTCGACGGTCATGTCGAGCACATCGGCGATCGAGTGGCCCTTGAACTTCACCTCCAGCGTCTCGCGATTATAGCGCGCGCCGTGGCACACGTCGCAGGTCACATAGACATCCGGAAGGAAGTGCATCTCGATCTTGAGCACACCGTCGCCCTGGCACGCCTCGCACCGGCCACCCTTGACGTTGAAGCTGAACCGGCCGGGCTTGTAGCCGCGCGCCTGCGCCTCGGGCAGCCCCGCGAACCAGTCGCGGATCTGGGTGAACGCGCCGGTGTAGGTCGCCGGGTTCGACCGCGGGGTACGGCCGATCGGCGACTGGTCGATATCGATGACCTTGTCGAGATGCTCCAGCCCGGTGATCTTCTCATGCTTGCCCGCCAGGATGCGTGCGCCGTTCAGCGTCCGCGCGGCGGCGGCGTAGAGTGTGTCGATCGTGAAGCTCGACTTGCCCGATCCCGACACGCCGGTGATGCAGGTGAAGGTGCCAAGCGGGATGCTCGCCGTCACGCCATGGAGATTATTGGCGGTCGCCTTGTGCACGGTCAGCTTCTTGCCCGATCCCTTGCGGCGTTTGGCCGGGACCGCGATCTCGCGCGTGCCGTTCAGATAATCGGCGGTGACGCTGGTCTTGGACTTGAGCAGTTGTTTGAGCGTACCATGCGCGACGATCTGGCCGCCATGCACACCCGCGCCCGGCCCCATGTCGATGACATAGTCGGCGGTGCGGATCGCATCCTCGTCATGCTCGACCACCAGCACGGTGTTGCCTAGGTCGCGCAACCGCCGCAGCGTCGCGAGCAGCATGTCGTTGTCGCGCTGGTGAAGCCCGATCGACGGCTCATCCAGCACGTAGAGCACGCCCGACAGGCCCGAGCCGATCTGCGACGCAAGCCGAATCCGCTGGCTCTCGCCACCCGACAGCGTACCGCTGGTCCGGTCGAGATTCAGGTAATCGAGGCCGACATTGTTGAGGAAGCCCAGCCGCTCGACGATCTCCTTCAGGATGGGCTGCGCGATGGCCCGCTGCTGGTCGGTCAGATGCTCGGGGAGTCCCGTGAAGAAGGCCAGCGCATCGACCACCGACAAATGGGTGGCGTAGCTGATATCCTTCATGGCGATCTTGACCGCCAGCGCCTCGGGCTTCAGGCGCGCGCCGTGGCAGACTTCGCAGGGTTGCGACGACTGATAGTTGGACAGTTCCTCGCGCATCCAGGCGCTCTCGGTCTGGAGCATCCGACGGTTGAGATTGCCGATCACACCCTCGAACGGCTTTTTCACGTCATAGGACTTCTTGCCGTCGATGAAGGTCAGCGTGACCGCCTTGCCCTTCGTCCCGTACAGGATCGCGTCGCGGACCTTCTCGTCCAGATCCTTCCACGGCGTCTCCAGCGAAAAGCCGAACTCGCGCGCCAGGCTGCCCAGCACTTGCATATAATAGGGGCTGGGCGGGTTGGACTTGGCCCAGGGCACCACCGCGCCCTTCTTGATCGACAGTTCGTGATTGGGGACAACCAGATCCTCGTCGAAGATCAGCTTCTCGCCCAGCCCGTCACAGGCCGGACACGCCCCCTGCGGTGCGTTGAACGAGAAGAGGCGCGGCTCGATCTCCGAAATGGTGAAGCCGCTGATCGGGCAAGCGAACTTCTCCGAAAACACGATGCGACCATCGGGCGCATTGTTGCCCAGCACGACGGACTTGGGCGTCGCGGGCTCGACCGGATCGGCGGGATCGACATAGGCCAAACCATCGGCCAGCTTCAGCGCTGTCTCGAAACTGTCGGCCAGGCGCGTGGCGATATCCTCGCGCACGATCAGGCGATCGACCACGACCTCGATATCGTGCTTGAACTTCTTGTCGAGCGCCGGTGCCTCGTCGATCTCGTAAAGCTGGCCGTCGATGCGGACGCGGGTGAAGCCCGCCTTCTGCCACTCGGCCATCTCCTTGCGATATTCGCCCTTGCGCCCGCGCACCACGGGGGCGAGCAGATAGAGGCGCGTGCCCTCTGGCAGCGTCATCACCCGGTCGACCATCTGGCTGACCGTCTGCGCCGCGATCGGCTCTCCGGTGGCGGGCGAATAGGGGATACCGACCCGCGCCCAGAGCAGGCGCATATAGTCGTAGATTTCGGTGACGGTCGCCACGGTCGAGCGCGGATTGCGGCTGGTCGTCTTCTGCTCGATCGAGATGGCCGGCGACAGCCCCTCGATATGGTCGACGTCCGGCTTCTGCATCATCTCCAGGAACTGGCGCGCATAGGCGGACAGCGACTCGACATAGCGCCGCTGCCCCTCGGCATAGATGGTGTCGAAGGCGAGGCTGGACTTGCCCGACCCCGACAGGCCGGTGATGACCGTCAGCGTGTCACGGGGAATGTCGATATCGACATCCTTGAGATTATGCTCGCGCGCGCCTCGGACGGAAATCTTGGTCAGCATAGGGCGGGTTCTACTTCTGTTCCGGGAGAAATGCCAGAGGCGAGATAGGTTGCGGTGCGGTGTATTTCGAGAGCCGAGGCTTGCGGTAACGTGCGACAATCGCCCATGATCCCCGGCGGAGCGCGGGGATTGCACGTCCCGGACGCTTCATGTGATATAGTATCACATATTGTTCGTGGAGACGTTCCATCTTGTCGAAGACCCTGCACCTGTCCGCGCTGTTGCTGCTCGCCGCCACTGCCGCCGCCCCGGCCACCGCGCAAAAGGCCGAGAAGACCGAAACCAAGACGACGACAGAGAAGAAGGACGACGACGCCAAGCGCCCGCCCCTGCCCGACGACAAGACGATCAGCCAGACCGCACGGATCGGCGGCAAGCTGATCAGCTACAAGGCGACCATCGGCAAGATCGCGGTGCGCGACGAGAAGGGCAAGGAGATCGGGCAGGTCGTCTATACCGCCTATACCGTGCCCGGCGGCGATGTCCGGCGGCCCGTCACCTTCGCGTTCAACGGCGGCCCCGGTGCGGCCTCGGTCTATCTGAATCTCGGCGCGGTGGGGCCGAAGCATGTCCAGTTCGGCGCACAGGGCGATGCGCCGTCCGACTCGCCGGTCACCACCGACAATGCCAATAGCTGGCTGGACTTTACCGACCTGGTCTTCATCGATCCGATCGGCACCGGCTTCAGCCGCAGCCTGGTGGACGAGGCGGAGACCAAGAAGGCCTTCTACGCCAACGACCCGGACATCAAATATCTGTCCAAGGTCGTCTATGACTGGCTGGTCAAGGAAGGGCGGTTGCGCTCGCCCAAATATGTCATGGGCGAAAGCTATGGTGGGTATCGCGCGCCGCGCATCGCCTATGAACTGCAATCGCAGATCGGGGTGGGCGTCAACGGCATCGTGATGGTGTCGCCCTATCTCGACCCCGCCTCGGGCGATGACGCGACGGCCTTGTCGCCCTTGCCCTGGATGATCGATCTGCCCTCGATGGCGGCGGCGCAACTGGAGCGGCAGGGCAAGCTGACGCCCGAGGCGATGGCGGGGGTCGAGGCCTATGCGCGCGGCGATTACCTGCGCGACCTGATGCGCGGGCGGTCGGACACCCAGGCGGTCGAGCGGCTGGTGACCCGCGTCACCGAACTGACCGGGCTCGACCCGGTGCTGGTCCGCAAGCTGGGCGGACGGGTCGATACGCGGACCTACCTGCGCGAAATCCACCGCAACGATTCGACCATCGGCAGCATCTACGACTCCAACGTCACCGCCTTCGACCCCTTCCCCTGGTCGTCGCAGCAGCGGTCCAACGACCCGCTGCTCGACTCGCTGATCGCGCCGACGACGAGCGCGATGGTCGATTTCGTCACGCGTGAAGTGGGCTGGAAGACCGACGCCCGCTATCATGCCCTGTCCTATGAGGTGAACAGCGCCTGGGATCGCGGCAAGCCCGAGGATGCGCCCGTCACCGACCTGCGCAAGGCGATCGCCAACGATCCGAAGATGAAGGTGATGATCGTCCATGGCTGGGACGACCTGTCCTGCCCCTATTTCGCGTCGCGGCTGATCGTCGACCAGATGCCCAGTTATGGCGTGGCGCAGCGGGTGCATCTGAACGTCTATCCGGGCGGGCACATGTTCTACAGCCGGTCGGACAGCGGTGCCGCGTTCCGGCGGGATGCGATGGCGATGTATGGGGGGTAAGTGCCCTGTCCCTAACGCCCGTTCAGCCTGAGCGCAGTCGAAGGCCACGCTATAGCTTCGCGGCGGGGCGTGTGCTTCGACTTCGCTCAGCACGAACCGAGGGTGGGAATTGGGAATGCCGTCGCTCCGGCTGGCATCCCGTTCCAACTCACGCTACACGCGAAACCGTATACGAAACGGAGCGAGTAGCATGGCAGGCATGATCGGCGGATCGACGGCGGAGCGCGAACTGGCGAGCCTGGCGCCTTGGGCGAACCCCGCGCCCGTCATCACCGCCGATGAGCGCGCCCGGCGGATGGACCGCGCGCGCGAACTGACGGCACGGATGGGGGGCGACGCCATCCTGATCGGCGCGGGCGCGAGCCTCCGCTACTTCACCGGCGTCGCCTGGGGTGCGACCGAACGACTGGTGGCGATGGTGCTGCCGGTCAAGGGCGATCCGATCTTCATCTGCCCGGCGTTTGAATTGGGCTCGTTCGAGGCGAGCCTGAGCATCCCCGCCACCGATATCCGCCTGTGGGAAGAGGATGAAAGCCCCTCCGCGCTGGTCGCCGATGCGCTGAACGGAGCGAAGACGCTGGCCATCGACCCGGCGCTGGCCTTCCTGTTCGTCGACCGCATCCGCGAGGCCGCACCGGGTGTGGCGCTGGTCAGCGGCGCGCCGGTGGTCGATGGCTGTCGCTCGATCAAGTCGCCCGCCGAGATCGCGCTGATGCAACAGGCGATGGACATGACGCTGGAGGTCCATCGCCGCGCCGCCCGCATCCTGCATGAGGGCATTCGCGCGTCCGAAGTGATCCGCTTCATCGACCAGGCGCACCGCACGCTGGGCGCGTCGACCGGCAATTATTTCTGCGCCGTGCAGTTCGGGCGCTCGACGGCGTTCCCCCATGGCCTGCCGCAGGACGATGTGCTGCGCGAGGGCGATGTGGTGCTGGTCGATACCGGGACGCTGATCGACGGCTATCACAGCGACATTACGCGCACCTATGCGTTCGGCGAGGTCGGCGACGAGGTTCGCCGCATCTGGGATATCGAGAAGGAAGCGCAAGCCGCCGCCTTCGCCGCCGTGCGTCCGGGCGAGCCGTGCGAGGCGGTGGATTATGCCGCCCGCACGGTGTTGGAGCGGGCGGGCCTGGGCCCCGACTATCGCCTGCCCGGCCTGCCCCACCGCACCGGGCACGGCATCGGCCTGTCGATCCACGAGCCGGCCTATCTGGTGCGCGGGGACAAGACCCCGCTGACGCCGGGCATGTGCTTTTCGAACGAGCCGATGATCGTGGTGCCGGAGCGCTTCGGCGTGCGGCTGGAGGACCATTTCTACGTGACCGAGACGGGTGCCGCCTGGTTCACCGAGCCCCAGCCCGCGATCGACGACCTGGGGTGAAGGATCGCCCCGGTGAAGGCCGGGGCAGGTTCGCGCGAAGCCGCGATGACGCGAAGGCGTTTTGCTCGCGCGGAGACGCGGAGGCGCGGAGATGACGGGGAGTGTCAGGAATTTCGTGTGCGGGCGGGCATAAAGGGGAAGAAGGAGACCCGATATGTCCCGACGCAAAGAGCCTGCGATACCGAACGAGTTAC